>JAYUUH010000526.1:0-8269 GCA_043754745.1 Lysobacter sp. | reverse complement strand
CTGGGCCTTGTCGAGCTGCTCGGTCAGGGCCTGGATGAACAGGTCGAACGGGACGCCCGCGTCCTGCAACCGCGGCGGCAGCTGCGCGCTCATGTGCTCGCCTCCGCATCGCCGCCGCTGGTCCATGCCAGGGTCAGCCGCGACGGCGTCGCGATCCAGGCGTTGACTTCGCTGCTGCGCGCGAAGTCGGCGAGCAGCACGCAGCCGCCGTCGCGGAACACTGGCTGGATGTCGATCGGCAAAGTCATCTCGACCTGCGACAACCGCATGCCGTCGCGCGCATCGATCGCCACCAGGCCATCGTGCAGCTCATCCAGCAATTGCGAGAGTTCGCGCAGCATCACGGCTTGCCTTCAGCGGCCGGGGCCGGCGGAACAGGTGCGGGAGGCGCGGCGGCGCGGCCGGTCATCGAATGCTGCTGCACCAGCGCCATCTTGGCCGCGTCGGCCATGCGGTCGAGCGGCAGGGTTTCGCTGACGAAATTGAGTTTGACCTCGCCGAACAGATCGGCGCGCACGGTCGATTCGTTCTGCGCGTTCACCGCCAGCGTCGAGACCATGGTGGTGCTGCCGCCCTGGCTGATCGCACCGCGTTCGCCCCAGTTGTTCGCGCCCTGCGGATCGCTGCTGGTCGCGTACTGCACCGCGGCGGTATCGCGCGCGGCGGCGCGGAACATCACCTTGGCGCTGATGCTGCCGTCGCGCACCGCGACACGGTTGAGGCCCAGCAGCACCATCGTCGCCAACAGCTGCTGGCGTTCGGCGCCGACCTTGTTACGCACCTGCGGCAGGATCTGCTTTTCCAGCAGTTCGGCGGTCAATTCCTGGCCGTCGACGCCGTAATCGACCAGCCATATCGGGCTGAGTTCTTCGGCGCGCGGCGCGAGCTGCGGCTCGGTCTCGCCGGCTTCGGGCAGCTTGAGCAAGACATCGCCGGGATAGCGCGACACCAGCCAGTCGCGCGCCTGGTTGAAGGTGACGTTTTCTTCGGTGAACTGGTCGACCGTCTTCGCTACCGCCGACACCAGGCCGGAGTAGCTTTCCATCTGCCGGATCGAGGCATCGACGATCGCATCGAAGGTGCCGTGTACCAGTTGCGAGACGAAACCCGGGAAATCGATCTCATTGACCATCGCACCGGCACGGCGGGCGATGGTCTCGGTGGCCGGCGGTTTGCTGGAGGCGACCGGCGCGGACGTTGCGGCTCCGGCGGCAGGCGCCTGGGCGGCGCCCGGCTGAGCGTCTGCCTGCGCACGCGAGATCGCCGTTCCGTTGCGGGACGGAAAGATCCTGCCGCTGTTGCGCGTAGTGTCGGACACGATGTGCTCCTCAGGCCGCAGGGCTCAACGACACGTCAGGCTTTTCGACGTCGACATCGCGCCAGCCGTTCTCGCGTTCGTAACGGCCGTCGCCGCGCAGCGTCAGTTCGATCACCGCATCCGGGTTGCCTTGCGACAGGCCGCGGAAGCGATAGTCGATGCGGACCCGCAGGCGCGCCACGCCATCGGCGTCGGCGCAGTCCTCGATCTTCGCGATGACCTCGACCCCGTACGCCAGGTTCGCGGGCATGCCGGCGGTGATGCGAACATCGCCGAGGCTGCCGTTCGATGCGCGGAATTCGACCTTCAGCGGCAGCGGCGTGGGTGCGCTTTCGATCGCCGGCCAGTTGTTGATGTCGATGCGGACATCGCTGGGCGCGGCGGAACTCACGCTGGGCGACAGCGTCGACGGCGATTTCAGACCTTCGAGCTGATCGAGCGCCCAGCGGCTGCCGCCGGCTTCGCCGAGCACGCGGCTCATGCGCACGCCGAGCACGCGGCTGGGTTCGATCGGCTCGCGGCGATCGCTCGTTTCGCCGAGATTCTGCGCGCGCACCGGCGGCGGCGGCGCCAGGCGCGTGTTGTTGCCGTACGTCGACAGCGACAGCGCATTCGCG
Organism: Lysobacter sp.; assembly: GCA_043754745.1. GTDB lineage: Bacteria > Pseudomonadota > Gammaproteobacteria > Xanthomonadales > Xanthomonadaceae > Lysobacter_I. The sequence goes on along the minus strand of JAYUUH010000526.1, from coordinate 6,334 downwards.
GCGGCCGCCGGCAGATGCAGGATCCGCCAGTTGCCGTAGTCGGGCTGGGCCATGTCGCCGAAATCGGCGGCGAAATCGGCGAACGGCAGCCAGTCTTCGTAACCGTTGTTCGCGGGACGGAAATCGATCGGATCGTTGTCGAACGCGATCCGCGTATCCCACGGGTTGAGAATCTTCACGCGCGCGGCCTTCGGATCGTCGAGGTCGCCGCGGATGCCCGCCACCACCACCGCATGCGGTGCGCCGACGATCACCACCCACAGCGGACCGTATGTGTTCAACCATTCGGCCCATTGCCGCGGGGTGTGGTAGATGCTGGCATTGGACGGTTGTTCGATCATCTCGAAACCGTAATGGTTGCGCGCGGCGTTGAGCAGTTGCCAACCATAGGAGCTGGCGAGGCTGCCGCCGATGTCGTTGATGATCGATTCCGGCGACTGCGACCGCTGCCGGCGATGCGCGATCAGCATCGCCATCGATGCCGCCCAGCACGCATCCTTGTTCGGCTGCGGAATCATGCTCACGGGATGGTCGGAGGGACCGTCGTTGCCCAGCGCGCGGCTGCCCATGCGGCCCGATGCGCCTAACGACAGGCTGGTGGTGCGGCCTTCGATCCAATCGATCTTGTTCTGCATCAGCCGGCAGCCGCGGTTGAGGTCGTCGCTGTCGGCGCCGGTATGCACGCCGACCACGTAGGAACTCAACACGCCGCTCTTGTCGCTGATGTAGTAGACCGGCGAGCCGCTGGCGCGCTTCAGCGTGAGGATCGGATAACTGAAGGTGCTGTCGTCGGCGGCCAGCGCGGCGATGTAACCGGCGTGCAGATGCTGCTTAAAGCCGTCGATCGCTTTGGTGAGTTCGGGCACTTTCTCCGAACGCGAGGAATATCCGCAGACCACCACGCCTTCCGGCCGCGACTGGTTGAGTTCTTCCAGGGTATCGAACCACTGCCCGTTCGGCGCGTCGATCGGCACGTTGTCGATCACCGCCAGATCGGTCGCCTTGTTGCTGCCGGCGTAGCTGGCCGGAATGCGCCACGAGGACGATGTCACCGTGGTGCGGCCGAAGGGTTCGGTGGATGCGCCGCCGTTGCCGTTCTTGCCGGGAATGATGGCGACGCTGGCCATGCCATGCAGGTTGTGGGCGCAGGTGAGGATGCGATTGCGGCCGATGTAGAAGCCGGTGCCGCGGCTGACTTTGCCGGCGGCATCCTGCATTTCCAGCAGACAGATGGCCGAATGCGGGAACAGCGTGGTGTCGGGCACGCCGGCGAACCATTCCTCGCGCGCCTGGCTGAAGGCGTCGGCCTGGCAGGTCAGCGCACTCATCGGATCGGCGGGATCGTAGAACGGGGTGATGATTTCCTGCGCCATCGAATAGCCGCGACGCGCGCCCAGGCTCTGCGCGACCGCGCCGCCCGCCAGCGCCGCGGCTTCTGCGGTGAGGTACCCCATGTAGGTGTCCCAGTCCCAGACCGAATTCGGACAGCTGGTGTGGGTGGTTTTCGTGTCGACTTCGGAATGACCGAGGACATGGGTGCGGTCGGCCGGAATGCCGAGCTGCGCGCACAGCCACGCCACCAGCCTGGCGGAGTTGCGGTACTGCGCGTCGGTGGGCGCGTGTTCCGGAGTCGTGGTGGCGTTGTGTTCGATGCCGATGCTGCGGCTGTTGGCGCTGTTGGCGTGATGCGCGGTGTCGCCGTGCGCGACCATCTGCACCACTTCGCCGCCGCGGCCGACGATGTAGTGGGCGCTGACCCGCACGCGCTTCTTGTTCTTGCCCATCAACTGCTTGGGATTCTGGAACCAGTTCTTCACCGTCTTGTCGTAATCGTTCTTGCTGGCGGTGATGTGGATGACCACGCGGTCGATCGCGACGCCGGCCTTGCGTCCCTTGGTGTAGTTGTTCGGATGCGCAGGTGAGAACGACAGTGCGTCCGGATATTCCGGCGCCGGATCGCCCAGCGCACGGGCGTACCACGCCTGCGCCTGCGACTGCGGTTCGTCGTCGGGGATGTCGCCGTCGATGCCCATCGCATCGGGATCGGTCAGGGCATCGTGGTCGACATCGTCCTCCAGTGCGCGGCTGCGGGTCGCGTAGCCATAACCATTGGAGCCGCCATTGGCGTAACCGTTGGACCGGCCGAGCGACTGCGCGGTGGGCGTGGTGGTCGGCGTATTGGTGGGCGTGATCGAGGCCGGCACGTAGCACGTGCGGGTGGTGATCATGTCCATGTAGTACACCCAGTCCCATACCGCGTTCGGGCAGGCCTTGTGAGTGGTTTTTCCGTCGGCTTCGGCGTGGCCGAGAATGTGCGCGCGGTCGGCGGAAATGCCGTACTGGTCGCACAGCCACGTCACCAGCGCAGCGGAGGCTCACATCTGCGCCGCGGTCGGGTTCAGACCCTTGGTGTTGGCGACGTGCTCGATGCCGATGCTGGTGCCGTTGGCGGAACCGGCGTGCCAGGCGACGTCGTTGTGCGCGACCATCTGCACGATCTCGCCGTCCTGGCCGATCACGTAATGCGAGCTGACCTTGGCCGCCGGGTTCTTGAACCAGCTGATGGTGCCGTTGATGTTGGCGCCGCCATCGGTGATGTGGATGACGATCCTGTCGATGGTGCGGGTGCCGCTGACCACGCGGAAGTTGCCGCTGGCAGCGGCTTCGAAGCGGCTCGCCTGCGGGTATTCGGGCGTCGTCAGCGTGAGGCCGCGGGTGCCGTACCAGCCCTGCGCGGTGCTGGGTGTCGTTTGGTCCGGTGCGCTACCGTCCGGAATCGGCCCGCCGATGTCGTAGGCGCTGTCCTCGTCCACCACCGACAGACTGTGCACGCCGCGCACGCTTTGCGCGAAGGTCAGCGTCTGGCCCCAGCTGGCGGCGATCCTGCGGATCCAGGCGAGCTTGCCGGCCGTGATCCGGCAGCCGAGGTTGGTGGTGGCGTCGTGCGCGGCGACGTGCACGCCGACCATGTGCGCCTGCGGGCCGGCGCCGGTGTCCTCGATCCAGTACACCGGCGAGCCGCTGGTGCCGCCGAGAGTCTGGATGTTGTAGCTGAAGGTCTCGTCGGTGGGCAGTTCGCGGATGTAGCCGCCCATCATGTGCTGGCTGTTCGGGTCGATGGTTTCATTGACGAAATGCTCGACCAGATCGTTCGCGTACCAGCGCGCGGCGTAACCGCTCACCACCACGCCTTCCGGCCGGCTCTGGGTCAGCTCTTCGACCAGATCGAAATACTGGCCGCTGCCGACCGCGTTCGCCGCCGGCACGCAGATCAGCGCCATGTCGAAGTCGCTGCCGTGGGTGCCGTAGGCATCGTGCTTGCGGAACTGGGTGACCTTGAATCGGCCGAACGGTTCGGTGGACGAGCCGGTGCCGCCGCCGTTCTTGCCCGGCACCACGATCAATTCGCTCTGGCCGTCGACGACGTGCGCGGCGGTCATGATCAGACGCGGGCCGATGAAGAAGCCGGAGCCGTGCAGTCCGCCCTCGGCGGTGCCGTTGGGCACGCGGATCTGGCAGATCGCCGAATGCGGCATCACCGTGGTGTCGGCGACGCCGAGGTACCACATCGCGCTGTCGGCGAAGAAACCGAGCTGGGCGCGCAGCGCGTCCCAGAGATTGCTGGGGTGGTAATCGGAGGAGATCAGCAGCGAGCGCGAGGTCGCCACTGGGCGGCGCCCGCTGCCGTTGCGCGGCATCATCCCCTGCGCAGTGACGCTGGGCGCGGGCGGCGCGACGTTGTCTGCCGGTACAGGCGCGGCGACGGGCGGCGGCTGCTTCCACAGTTCCTCGGAGAAGCCATCGCTGTAGCCCGCCGCGCCGTTCGCGCCGTTGGATGCTTTCGCACCGTTGCCGGCGCGCGTTGCACGGTCTTCGTCGCGCGATGGCGGTGGCGTCGCGCCGGCGGCGTCGCCGCCCCAGCCGAGTTCGGCGCCATTGCTGCCGTAGCCGTTGCCGCCGTAGGTCGACCCACCGCCGCTGCGGACCGTGCGCCGGAGCCCGCGTTCGGACAGGCCGGACAGGCCGACGTACATCGTGCCGCGGTCGGGCATGCGCAGCGAGATCGGCGTACTGCGGTCGCTTTCGCGATACGTTGCCAGTCCGAAATACAGCCGCTGCTGGCCGACGAACCGCGCCACGATCTCCGGCGGCACCAGGTACACCGCCTCGCCGCGCTGCGACGGCAGCGCGCGCAACAGGCGGCTGGTGAAGAAGTTGCCGGGGGTGCGCTTGGCGCGACTCTCGGGCTTCAGCAATTCCGGGTCGGTGGCGAGACCGATCTCGAACAGCGGCAGTTCGGAGCGTACGGTGAATCCCAGCACGCTGAAACGGTCATCGATCGATTCGCGGTTGGCACGGATAACGGCCATGACGGACTCCTAGCGGGACTTGCGTGCGTTGACGGCTGCTGCGGCGATTGCGTTGGCGGACGCGGGGATGTGGGGCTGCGTATCGAGACCTGCGTCGAGATCGATCCTGATGCCGCTCGGGCCGAGGCCCTCGGCGGCGAGATCCGGCGCGTCGTCCATCACGGTCGAAATGCGTTCCCAGAAACGCTGCTGCGCATCGATGCCGATGCCTTCGAGGTGCGGCTTCATGAAGTCGAGGACCACGTCCAAGTGGCGGAAGAAGGCGCGCGCCCCGGTCTGCACGTGTTCGACCGAGCCCCGCCACTCCGGCGCCGGGCTCGGTCCGTCGCCGCGTTCGCACCAGATGCGAACGATGAAAACGGCGGTGCGATCCTCGAGCAGTGTCATGAGCGCCTGACCAGTACCTGTGCGATTTCCGGTGCGATGGCCGACTGTGCGCCGCCGCCATCACCGCCCCGTCACGCCGACATCACCGCGACATCACATTGAAGGCGGCGGGTTGTGATGTCGGGTGATCGCGCTGATGTCGACGGCCGCAGTCGCGCATGGCCGGAGCGGGCACGAACCTGCCGCCGGTGTCGGTGGGGATTGGGTGAGTGGTTTTTCGCTGAATTGAGGTGAAAACCTGCCCGTCCCGCAAGCAGGACGCCACCGCAAGCGCTTGATCCGGCATGGAATCTTCCAACGCCAGGGATGGCACGCGACTTGCTGTCGAGTAGGGGAACACGTAGAGGAAAGCACGCCCGATCATCGCGGGCAGCTTGTCCGGCACCCGGGAGCGGCATAGTGCTTTCCGGCGCATCCACACACTCTCGCGGGCGAAAGAATGAGTGACTCGGAGCAGAAACGGCCTCGCAGCCCGTCGCCAGCACCAAGTGCGGCTTCGTCGTCATCGGGTGGGCGCCCGCCCTCTCCATCGCTATCGCCCGTGACGGCGCGCCATCGGGTGGAGGCAGAGGAAACGATACCGCGGGTGACCGTCGGTAGGACCCCTTTCTATGCGTTCAAACCGCCGGGTGCGGGTGGCCACCAGTACTTTCATCCACTCAATCCAGACACGGGAATGTTCAGCCGATATCCACACGTCTCTTTCGAGGGCGACCGGCCGCACGCCACCGATATCGCCAATGGCGGTGTCAGTGCTCTGGATATCGGCGGAGAGGGCCGTTTTACGGAAAAGCGGGACCAGAAGAAGAAAAAACCGGTGGCGTTGGGATACTTCGACCCGCAAGGCCGGCAACTGCATGCCCGCGACAACACGGCGGCACGCACTTTTCTTCAGGATCCACAGGGGAGGATTGGTATTGCGGAGCCGCTTTCGCCGCAAACCGCCCGGCATCTGGGAGCACAAGCACCGCATCGCCTGCTCAATGCCAGCCCCGGTCCGATCGAATCCGCTCCTTTGACCGAAGAACTGGCCCGCGCTCGCAGTGCGACGTTGAGCCCCTTCCCTATGCCTGCCTCTGCGGCGGCGGCCTCTTCTTCAGCGGCAGCCGCTCCGCCCGTGTTTCCCGATCTTGGCGGTGGCGGTCAATAACCGCGGCGACACCACCGCTCACGCATCGAAATGCCGCAGGCTCAATTCCAGCTGCGCATCGGCCGCGGCCAGGTGCTGGCGGGCATTGGCGATCAGTTCCCGCGTGCCGCCGCGCGGCGCCATCGACGATGACGGCGCCATGATCCCGGCCAGCGTCGCGGCCGGGGCGTAGTCGATCCGCAGCGGCGCCTGCATCGGTGGATGCTCATGACCGCCCATGCCGTCGCCGCTGATCGCGCTGTCGGCGATCTGCCGGTACAGCGCCAGGGTTTCGCGCATGGGCTGGATCGCCAGTTCGCGGCGCAGCATGTCGCGGCAGGTCTCGAATTGGCGCAGCGCCTGCGCGCGCTGGCCGCTCAGCACGAACAACTGCATCAGCTCACGATGCACGTCCTCGCGCAGGGTGTCGCAGTCGAGGATCGACTGC
>JAYUUH010000525.1:0-2799 GCA_043754745.1 Lysobacter sp. | reverse complement strand
TAGTTGCCCTGTGCGGAGCCTCCATCGCCGCGCGGATCGCCGTATTGATGCTGCGCATTACGATGCGAACCGGACTGGGTCTGCCCCCGGCTGTCCTGCTCATCGGCGTATCCGCCATGACCGCCGGTGTTCTGGCTGTGTCCGCCGATGTTACGAACGTCGGCGTCATACCGGTTCCGCCCGGCGGACTCGTCCCGCTTCCGACCCTGCGAGTGCTGATCCTCCGTGCGATAACCGCCGCTTCCTGGATATCTTGAATAGCGTCCGCTCGCTGCATCGGCCTGCTGACCCGATTGGCGACCGTTGCCGAAGTCGGATTCACCTTCTGCCCGCGGGTCGTCGTAATCCGAACCACGGTACTGACCGTACCGCTGTTGTCCCGCCTGGCCGGTGGTGCCGGACTCACGCGACCGCTGATGCTGCTGATCGTGACGGCGGCTGCCGTCTTGGCCATTGTCGTGATTCATTTCATTTCTCCTGTAGTTAACCCATGCTTTGCCCGCTTTCATGTAACGGACGCCCAAATCCAGCAGATCCTGGCCAAAGGCCTTCATTTCGGATGTGCCGGTGCCTTTCTGTTCGTGCATTGATGCGATCTCCAACGACGTGCATGGTGCGGCCCGCAAGGCGGGACGTGTGTTCGCATTGAACCCGGTGCATCGAAATGGCTCTCTTCGAGGCGATCTCGATGGATTGGCGAACGGATTCTTCCAACAGATACATCTGCAATGCGTAGCAAGAGACGCGCCAGAGAAACATCAATCAGCGTCATGGCCGAACAGCGGAGAGCGCTCGTTCAGTAGCGAGAAAATCCATCGCATGTGCAGCCATGAAAACAAGTGGATATCGGAAGTCGATTGTCGGCATGGCGAGGCATGCGCCGATTCCGCATCTCCGTGGGTTGTCGATGCCGCGGGCATCGGCGAACACAGCATCGTGGTCGATGCGCGCCGATGATCGATCCGCCAACTCCGGTTCCAAGGGGTTCGCTCGATCCAGCATTCGCTGGTCGCAACGCAGATATTTCAATTCGCGAAAGACTTTCCTGCGAAACCGGAATAACGGATCCCTGTTCGCGATTCGCCGAAACAAAGGCACATTGTATTCCAGTGTCGTGCAGAGCCGCATGCGTTGGATTGGACCGAAGCAAGATGCGGCGCGTATTCATTGGCACACGCCTTGCATGAGTCTTCGATGCCAGCACTCCGCCGGCGAAGGCCATCGCCGGTGCGGACAACGCGACCGGCAGGCGCGTCGGCCGGATATCAACGGCATCTCCCGGCAGATCGCTGGAACCGCATCCCAAAAAGGGCTGAATCATGAAAGCATTGACCTACCACGGCAAAAAGGACGTCCGCGTCGAAGAAGTGCCCGACCCCGCCTTGGTCGAACGCGACGACATCATCCTGCGTGTGACCGCCACCGCGATCTGCGGCTCGGACCTCCATCTGTATCGCGGCAAGATCCCCGAACTGCATCACGGCGATATCCTGGGACACGAGTTCATGGGCATCGTGGAAGAGATCGGTCCCGGCGTCACCGAAGTGAAAAAAGGCGATCGTGTCGTAATCCCATTCGTGATCGCTTGCGGCGAATGCTTCCATTGCCGGCTGACCGAATTCTCCGCCTGCGAAACCACCAACACCGGAAAGGGTGCGGCGATGAACCAGAAAGGCATCAAGGCCCCGGCCGCGCTGTTCGGGTTTTCGCATCTGTATGGCGGCATCGCCGGTGGCCAGGCGGAGTTCGTGCGCGTACCGCACGCCAATGTCGGCCCGCTAGTGGTCCCGGACGCGCTGGCGGACGAGAAGGTCCTGTTCCTTTCCGACATCCTGCCCACGGGTTATCAGGCTGCGGTCAACGCCGGCGTCGGCCCAGGTTCCACGGTCGCCATCTTCGGTGCGGGTCCGGTCGGTCTGATGACGGCCGCCTGCGCGCGCATGCTCGGTGCAGAGCGCATTTTCATGGTCGACGAGTTGCAGTATCGACTCGATTTCGCCCAGGCGGCATACGGGATCATTCCGATCAACATGAAGGAGGTCGACGATCCGGCCGAAGTCATCGTGTCGCAGACCGGGGGGCGCGGCGTGGACGCGACGATCGATGCGGTGGGCTTCGAAGCCAAGGGCAGCGCTACCGAGACGTTGCTCACCACCCTCAAGCTCGAAGGGAGCAGCGGCGCCGCACTACGCCAGTGCATCGCTGCCACCCGTCGCTGCGGCACGGTCAGCGTTCCGGGCGTGTATGCGGGCTTCATCCATGGCTTCCTGTTCGGGGATGCGTTCGACAAGTGGCTGACCTTCAAGATGGGCCAGACCCATGTGCAGAAACTGATGCCCGAGTTGCTGGACCTCATCGGCGAAGGACACTTGAACCCGGAGATCGTCATTTCGCATCGCCTCCGTCTGTCCGAGGCGGTCCAGGGCTATGAGCTGTTCGACAAGGCCGAGGACGATTGCCGCAAGGTGATCATGACCCCTTAGAATCATGCGGAAACCGCTTGCGCTGGAGTTTTTTTCGCCTCTCCAGCGCAAGCGGCCTGCAGTACTCGCGGTCGATTCTCTCAGGCATAACCCCGAAGAGAACGCCTGAATCGTAAAATGAACAGCAGGGCGAGTCGCAGCTCGCGCGATCGGAACATATTCCGACCGCACGGTAGATCAGCCCTGATGGACTCACTCCATCATGGATTTAACGGCTGCTCTTAGACCGGTCTTTCCTTTCTCACCGGCGATCACGAGCGAAGCGTTCGACGACAGCTTCCAGTCTTCGTACTGTTGATCCAGGTCGGACAGCTCC
>JAYUUH010000524.1:0-2806 GCA_043754745.1 Lysobacter sp. | reverse complement strand
GGCGTTGCCGCCCATGCCGGCGACGATCGGCATCAGCACCGCGAGCGCCACGATTTTTTCGATCGTGCCCTCGAAGCGGCCGACCACGCTGGAGGCCAGGAACGCGGTACCGAGGTTGATCGACAGCCACAGCAGCCGGCGGCGGAATGCGCGCGGCACCGGGCTGAACAGATCCTCGTCTTCGTCCAGTCCGGCCGCACCGAGGGCCTGGTGCTCGGCCTGGTCGCGGATGATGTCGACCACGTCGTCGATGGTGATGCGGCCAAGCAGGATGTTGTTGTCGTCGACCACCGGTGCACTGATCCAGTCGTGATCGGAGAACTGGCGGGCGACTTCGAGATCGGATTCCTCCACCCCGATCGCCGGCTGCTCGTCGTCGATCAGTTGGTTGATCGCGGTGTTGTGTTCGTGCGTGAGCAGCGCCTGCAGCGCAATGCGTCCGAGGTACTGGTGGCGACGGCTGACCACGTACAGATGATCGGTGTGCTCGGGCAGCTCGCCGCGCAGGCGCAGGTAGCGCAGCACCACGTCCACGGTGGTGTCGGCGCGCACCGTGACCACGTCCGGGTTCATCAGGCGGCCGGCGCTGTCCTCGTCGTAGGACAGCACCTGCTCCAGGCGCTCGCGGTTCTCGCGGTCCATCGACTTCAGGACTTCGTCGATCACCGTATCCGGCAGATCCTCGACGAGGTCCGCCAGATCGTCGATGTCGAGATCCTCGACCGCGGCGACCAATTCGTCCTGGTCCATGTCCGCGATCAGGCTTTCACGCACGTCCTCGCCGACGTGGACCAGCACCTCGCCGTCGTCTTCGGGATCGACCAGCCCCCAGACCACGCCGCGTTTGCCGGGCGGGAGGGATTCGAGCAGATTGCCGATCTCGGCCGGCGACAGCGTGTTGACCAGGCGTCGCACCGGACCCAAGCGGCCGCTGTCGAGCGCGTCGGAGAGCAGACGCAGCTGACGCGCGGTCTTGTCGTGGCGGATGGTCTCGGCCATTCGATGCTTCCGGTGGTGGCGGCATCGCACCACGAAGGCGCGACAGGGTCAGGTGTCCATGCCCGGATTATCGCCGGTCGCGGCGGGGTGAAGCAAAGGGGTCAGGAGGACGTTGCGGCCGAGGGGAATTGCCGGGTTGGCTGCGACAAGCGGGGGGACCGGTTCGCTTCAGGGCAAATGGACCTGACGCTTCGCTCGAAATGAGCGCAACAACACTTTGGCCGGCACTGTTTCTCCTGACTTGGCTGGGCCAGCCAGATGTCCTCGGCCTGCCGGTCCCACACGGACCGGCGGAATGGCGGCGGCAGGTTCATGTCCCTGAACCGAGGCGTCCTCGATTCCGATCGCGGACAACGCTGTTCGTCGCGACTTGCGTCGATTCCACGGAGCGGCTGCGCTGATCGACGGATCGAAGCGCCCCGCCCCGCCCCGCCCAAATTCAGGGGCCCGACCTGCCTCATGCAGCAGCAACTGCCCAAGTCCCCCGGCCGCAGCCGGAAGTCTTGCGAAAGAACGAATGAGCACAGGGCACAATGCATCCGGATCGTTCGAATCTCGTGCAATTAACACGAAAAAAGATAGGTTTCGTCAATCGTGTGACGACATGCCCGCCACGAGACGCATTGCAGGATTTCGCCGGCTTTTCCGGTGTAACCTTTATGGTGTCTGTAGATCGCGAATCCATCATGGATGGGCAAATGCGTGTAGTGTTTGTCTCCCGACAACATCAACTTTATGAAAAGCCAAACGTCCAGTCGGATTCTAGCTACTTTGGCGGTCCGAACTCGCAACGGAAGTGGCGAAGGGGGAACTGCGGCCAGCGTCGTGTCGCTTTGCGCGGAGATCGGCGCGGCGCTCACACCCATCATCGGCCCGCGCGGCGTGGCTGCGCTGTACAAGCGAAGTCTTTTCCTGACCAGCCGGGAGCATCCCGCGTTGCTTGACCTGCAAGAAAACCTGCCCACCACAGAGATGGCTCTCGCGCCCCTGGTGGCGGCATTGACGCCTCTGAGCGATGCCGACGCCCATCTCGTCGGCGGCGCGCTTCTCATGTCCTTCCACGAGTTGATCAGCAGCCTGGTAGGGCCCTCGCTCACGGAGCGATTGTTGCGCTCCGTATGGGACCACCCGTTGAGCGACCTGCCCGCATCGGAACCGATTCCATGAAAGACAAAGTCATCATCCATCGCTTATCGACGGGTGTTCCCGGTCTGGATGAAATACTCGGCGGCGGCCTGCCCGAGTTTTCGTTCAATCTCCTGGCCGGCCCCCCGGGCAGCGGCAAGACCACGCTGGCCCATCAGATGATGTTCTCGCTGGCCACGCCGCAGCTGCCGGCGCTCTATTTCACCGTGCTCGGCGAGCCTCCGCTGAAAATGCTGCGATACCAGCAGCAGTTCGATTTCTTCGAAAGCGAAGCGATCGGTCATGCCATCCGCTTCGTCAATCTCTCCGAAGACACCCTGGGAGGCGATCTGGATCTCGTGCTCAAACGCATCGCCGAGGAAGTCGAGCTTTTCAATCCGGCGTTCGTCTTCGTGGATTCGTTCCGCTCCGTCGTGCTCGCCCACAAGACCGACGACAACCCGCACAACACGCTGCAACAGTTCGTCCAGCAATTGGGCATGGCGATGACCAGTTGGCAGGCCACCACATTCCTGATCGGGGAATATTTCATCGAATCCGACGCGAATCCCGTGTTCACGGTTTCGGACGGATTGATCTGGATGCGGCAAAGCGTGGTGCGCAACTCCATGGTGCGCAAGATCGAGATCATGAAGATGCGCGGCCAGCCGACGCTGCCCGG
>JAYUUH010000523.1:0-2807 GCA_043754745.1 Lysobacter sp. | reverse complement strand
GCTCCGGCCACCCCTGCGATCGCGATCGCACCGCAGGCCGAACCGGCCGGCGACGAGGTGACGGTCGCGCGTCCGCCAGTGCGCCGCGCGCCGGTTGGCCTGCGCCTCCAGCAGACCCTGGGCAAGAGCGCGACGCCTTCGCAGACCACGCTCGGCCTGCGCAAGCACCTCGATTGCTGGTGGATCACGCTGTGAATCCGCACCCGCGCCGAAATTTCTGAGACGGCATCGGCGGCCTGGCATCGGTGATCCCGGAGGGACATGCTGCAATGCAGCTTGCGCACCGCCCCGCCGCATGCGATCCATGTTGGTGGGCAAGGTGTCCGGGCCATCCTCGATCACCATCATCATCCCGACATTGCACATTCGGCTCGGACGCCGCAATGGAAGGACCAGGGAGAGGCAATCGTATGAAGCGTTCAATGATGTTCATCGCCATCGGCGCGGTGGCCGCGGCGGGTTTCGCCACATTCGCCACGCAGGCCGCGAAACAACCGCTGTTTTCCAGCATGAAGGCCACATCGGCCAACCTCGGCGGCGACGCCAGCTATCGCGCGCTGGCCGAAAGCCGCGCCACCGAATCGCTGCAACTCGTGCAGGCCGACGCCTCGCAGATCAGCGCCGACAGCGACACGCTGCAACTCGGGCTCGGCGACACCGGCACCGCGCACATGCGCTACAGCAAGCGCAATCCCGACGGCACCCAGGTGTGGTACGGCAATCTCGGCAAGGATTTCGGACTGATCGACACGCTGATGGGCAAGGCCAGCGGCGAGATCGCCGACGACCCGAACAACTCGGTGATGATCGTCCGCAACGGCGACAAGCTCACCGGCACCATCCGCGCGAAAGGCCAGCTGTACTCGCTGCGGCCGCTGCGCTCCGGCGGCCATGCCATCGCGCGCATCAACGAAGCGAAGATGCCGGCCGACCATCCGGTCGCGTACAACTTCCTTCCGCGCATCGATATGACCAAGGCCCCTCGCTCCGCCAAAGCGGCAAGCGACGTGCCCACCCGCGCAATCAACACCATCCGGATCATGGTGGTCTCGACCCAATCGGCGGTCAACGCCAGCGGCGATATCGCTGGGCTGGTCAACCTCGCCGTCGCCGAAACCAATCAGGGCTACACCAACAGCGGCGTGGAAATCAGTCTGCAGCTCGCCGGCAGCTACACCACCACCTACGCCGAATCCGGCAGCTTCAATACCGATCTCACGCGTTTCCGCGGCACCGCGGATGGCTTCATGGATTCGTATCACGCTACCCGCAATACGGTCACGGCCGACGTGATGATGCTGTTGATCAACAACAGTTCGTCGTGCGGCTTGGCTTCGGGCATTGGCTCCACGGCCAGCACTGCGTTCGCCGTTACCCACTACGGCTGCGCCACCGGCTATTACTCGTTCGGCCACGAAATCGGCCATCTGCAGTCGGCGCGTCACGATCCCGCAGCGGACCCTAGCACCACGCCTTACGCTTACGGTCACGGCTATCGTTCGCCGACCAGCGCCTGGCGCACGATCATGGCCTACAACTGCACCTCCGGCTGCCCGCGTATCAATTACTGGTCGAATCCGGCCAAGACCTACGGCGGTGAGGCGATGGGCACCACCGGCACCCACCATAATCAGCGCGTGTTGAACAACACCAAGGTTACCATCGCCGCGTACCGCTGATCGCATCGCCAATCACGCAACACCGACGGGGCCGAAAGGTCCCGTTTTTTTTCAGTGCGCGCATGGCCGCAAGGACGCGTCTTTTTTGGGTGACTCCTACAGCCGCACTGTCGGCGTCCTGCCCCATCGCCTAAAATACCGGCTGTATCGACATTCCACAGATGGACACCGACATGACTCCACACTATCCCGAATGGATCTGGCACAACGGCAGGATCAAGCCCTGGGCCGAGGCCACCACCCATGTGATGTCCCACGTGGTCCACTACGGATCGTCCGTCTTCGAAGGCATCCGCTGCTACGACACCCCCAGCGGCCCGGCGATCTTCCGACTCACCGACCACAACAAGCGCCTGTACGCTTCGGCCAAGATCTACGACATGGCCATGCCCTACGGCCTGGACGACATCAATGCCGCATGCCGCGACGTGCTGAAAGCCAACGACTTCACCACCGACTACCTGCGCCCGGTCGCCTATCGCGGCCTCGGCGGTTTCGGCCTGTCGGCCGATACGCCCACCGACATGGCGGTCGCCACCTGGAAGATGGGCCAGTACCTCGGCGCGACCGTGCTGGAGGAAGGCATCGACGCTTGCGTGTCCAGCTGGCAGCGCTTCGCGCCCAACACCCTGCCGGCCGGCGCCAAAGCCGGCGGCAATTATCTGTCCGGCCAGCTGGTCGCACGCGAAGCGCGCCGCCTGGGCTTCGGCGAAGGCATCGCCCTGGCCTCGACCGGTCTGCTCAGCGAAGGCGCGGGCGAAAATCTGTTTCTCGTGTTCGACGGCGCGCTGCACACCACCCCGGTCAGCGCCGCGCTGCTCAACGGCCTGACCCGCAACACCATCATCACCCTCGCTCGCGACCACGGTATCGAAGTATTCGAACGCGATCTGCCGCGCGAATATCTCTATCTCTGCGAAGAACTCTTCATGTGCGGCACCGCCGCCGAAATCACCCCGATCCGCTCGGTCGACGGCCGCCAGGTCGGCGCCGGCAAACCGGGTGCGGTGACGCGGCGTCTGCAGGAGCTGTTCTTCGGATTATTCAATGGCAAGACTGCGGACAAGTATGGGTGGTTGGAAAGGGTGTGAGGTTTGTTTTGTTTAGGGTGTGTGGGTAAGGCTTGGA
>JAYUUH010000522.1:0-2809 GCA_043754745.1 Lysobacter sp. | reverse complement strand
GCGCAGGTGCAGGAGGCGCAACCGGCGCGGGCGCAGGCACCGATGCCGCCGGGGCGGGTGCCGCTGCCGCATCCGACGCTTCGATGAGCGCAACGACGCTGCCTTCGGACAGGTTATCGCCGAGCTTGACCTTGAGTTCGCGGACGATACCGGCGAACGGCGCGGGCACTTCCATCGTCGCCTTGTCCGATTCCAGCGTGACAAGGCCCTGATCCTTGGCGACGGCGTCGCCCACGGCAACCAGAATCTCGATCACCGGAATGCCGGTGAAATCGCCGATGTCGGGAACGAGGGCTTCCTTCAGATCTGTCATGTGCGCGCCTTGGGGGTCGTGCCTGCGCCGGGAGGCGGAGGGATCGGGCTATTGTGGCCGCGGACGGGCCGCGCGCCAACCACGGCACCGCGTCCAAGCCCGCACGCGAACAGGCCAGGGAAACGAATACGTATTCAAGCAACGGCCATACTCCGGCGCATGCCGGCACGACCGGAGAACAACGGATTCAGCGGCGGCTTTTCAGCGAACGATCCCGCGCGCCGCCTCGTATTGCGCGATGTAGGTCTCGACCGGCAGGCTCGCGATCAACGCGCCGATGGCCTGAAGCGGCAAATGGTCGACCTGTTTGAAGCGCAGGCAGCATTTGCCCATGTCCAGCGTCTTGCCCAGCGCCGCCGCAGCTTCGTGCAGTTGCCGCTCATGACCGCTGCCGCTGTCGGCGGCCATCAGGTACAGCGAATAGTGGTTCTTCTGCGCCGCCAGCGCGGCGAAGCTGAGCGGCTGCTTGTTGTAGGTGACCGGGTAGCGCGACAGCGGGATCTCCCAGGAAATCATTCCCCAGTTCATGGTTTCCTCGTAACCGGGCGGCAGATGCGCATTCACCGTATCTCGTACCGTCGCGACCACTCCACGCCGCTCCGGCGGCAGTCCGGCAAGATAGGCATCGATCGTTGTCGCAGCGCTGGACACCATCCGGAGACCTTCGACGTGTTTGCGGGGAGTGCGCGACACTACACCTTCACCGGCACCCCGTCATCGTGCGCCGCAACGCCGCACGGCGTGCCCGGAAACGACAAAGCCCGGCGCGGAGCCGGGCTTTGCGGATCGCATGCGCGAGGATCGTTCAGTCGCCGACCACGCGCAGGCCGAACACCAGCGACGCGAAATCGACGTGCTGTGCGCTGCCGCTGATGTTCAGGCGGATCGTCGTGGGCTTCTTGAAGAACTTGTTGGCCTGGGCCTCGGTCAGGCCATAGTTCTGGACCAGCGAACGTCTGGTGAGCAGGCCGGCCATGCAGACCGCGGAATCGCGGGTGCGCTCGGCGAAGGCCACGCCCGGCTCCAGCGGCACGACATAGCTTTCGCTCGACGTCATGCTGGTCAACAGTCGGCCGCCGAACGGCGCGCCGGTGGTCGGGTCGATCAGCGCCGGATCGTCGAGCACCGGGTTTTCGACCGTGAGCGTCGGCGAGTAGCGGAAGCGCGCCAGCACGCGGGTCGCACCGGAATTGCGGTAGCCCACGTTCAACACCGGCGAAAACCAGTAGCACAGCAGCGAATCCGCGGACTTGCCCGGCAGGGTGATGCGCGCCGCATCCTCGAAAATGAAGCTGGTGAAGGCAGGCGCCGGTGCGAGCACTTGGCACAGTTCGTCCGGATTCGCGGGATCGACCGGGCAGGTGCCGTTGAGGTTGATGAAGGCGCTGGTCAGGCCCAGCCATTTGACGTTGCGGCCGAAAGAATCGACATCGCCCACTTCTTCGACGGTCGGCGCGCGCGCGATGCCGCCATCGGCGCGGGTAGTCGCGACGGCGGCGGCTTTGCCCTCGATACGCTGCGTGGATTTCACGGTGTGCAGATCGGGCGATACCGCCTCGATGACCTCGTGTTTCGACGGGCCGCCCTTCTGGGCATACACTGCGACCGACGCCAGGGCTGCGGCGGCGAGACTCAGGGCGAGAACGTGCTTGCGGTGCATGGTGGCGCTCTAGTGTTATGCGGATACCGGAACAGAACGCACGCAGGCGTCACTACAGGACAGCCGCGGCCGGCATGTTGCGGCCGCGGCTGCCGATACGGGCAGCCGATGTCGTCAAGAATCAATCGCCGACGATGCGCAGGCCGAACACCAGCGACGCGTTGCTCACGTACTGCGCGCTGCCGCTGATGTTCAAGCGGACCGTGGTCGGGCTGGCGAAGAAATCGTCGGCCTGGGACGGGGTCAGTCCATAGTTCTGGATCAGCGATTTGTGGCTGATGAAACCGGCCATGCAGACGGTGGAATCCCGGGTGCGTTCATTGAGGGTGACGCCGGACTCCAGCGATTCCTCGAAGCGTTCCGACGAGGTCATCGAGGTCAGCAGTTGTCCGCCGAACGGCGCGCCGGTGGTCGGGTCGATCAGCGACGGGTCGGACAGCACCGGGTTTTCGATGGTCAGGGTCGGGTTGTAGCGGAAACGGCCGGTCACGCGGGCCGCGGTGGGATTCTGGTAGGTCAGGGTCAGTACCGGCGAAAACCAGTAGCACAGCAGCGAATTCGAGGCGTACTTCGGCAGCTTGATGCGCGCCGCGTCGGTGAAGTTGAAGGACGTGTAGACGCCGGGCGTCGGGTCGATCTTCTCGCAATACTCATCGGGCGAGGTCGGCTTGGGACACGTCGGCTGGAGAGTGACGAAGGCGCTGGCGAGGCCGAGCCAACGGACGTTGCGGCCGAAGCTGTCAACGTCGTAGACCTCGTCCTCGGTCACCGGATAAATCGGATCCGCGAGCTTCGCGGCAACCGTCGCGCGGCCGGCGGTCGGCCGCGCGACGCGC
>JAYUUH010000521.1:0-8338 GCA_043754745.1 Lysobacter sp. | reverse complement strand
CCCGCTTCTCCCCCTCCGCCCCCTGCGCCGGTCTCCGACGGCGCGACGAGTCCGTCAGCCTCATGAACCAATTGCGCACCTTTCTGATTTTCGCCTGGCTGATGGTGGCGACCATCCTGTGGATGGAGTGGAACAAGGAACAGAAATCCCCGCCGGAAACGACTGCCGGCGCACAGGCAACCACGCCAACCGTGCAGCCGCAGGGGCTGCCGGTGCCCACTGCGCCCGGTGCCGTCCCGGCCGCCGTTCCCGCGGCGAGCGTCCCTAGTGCGCCCGTCGCCCAGGTCGGCGCCGCGCCGGTAGCGGCGCCGCGAGTGACGCTGAGCAACGACGTGTTGCGCCTCAGCCTCGACGGCGGCAACGTGCATCGCGCCGAACTGCTGAACTATCGCGTCAGCCGCGCGCCGGACGCGCCGCTCGTGCGTCTGTTCGACGACGGCGCGGAGAACTTCTACATCGCCCAGAGCGGCTGGAGCAGCGCACAGGGCGCGCCGAGCCACCAGACCGGTTTCGTCGCCGAACAATCCGCGACAGAACTCAAACTTCCCGAAGGCGCCAAGGATGTCAGCGCGCACTTCCTGTGGACCGGCGCCGGCAGCGTGACCATCCGCCGCACTTACACCCTTACCCGCGGCGAGTACGCGCTGAAGGTGCGCGACGAGATCGTCAACCGCGGCACCCAGCCGTGGACCGGACATGTTTATCGCTATCTGTCGCGCGTGCCGCACGTGATCAAGCGCGGCATGACCAATCCGGAATCCTTCAGCTTCAACGGCGCGGTCTGGTACACGCCGAACGACAAGTACCAGAAACGGGCGTATGAGGATTATGTCGACGACGGCCCGCTCAACGTCACCACCGACGGCGGCTGGATCGCGCTGCTGCAGCACTACTTCTTCACCGGCTGGATCCCGCAGGCGGGCCAGAAGGCCAACTTCGCGCTGGCCAGCGCCGGCAACCAGTTCGGCATCACCGCCGTCGGCCCGGAGTTCACGGTCGCGGCCGGCACTCAGACCAGCACCGAAGCGAAACTCTGGATCGGTCCGAAGCTGCAGGACAAGCTCGCGGCGCAGGCGCCGGGGTTCGGGCTGACGCTCGATTACGGCTATTTCACGTTCCTCGCCGATCCCATCCACTGGCTGCTCGGCAAGCTGCACGGTTTCACCGGCAACTGGGGCTGGGCGATCGTGCTGCTGGTGCTGCTGATCAAACTCGCGCTGTATCCGCTGTCGGCCGCGCAGTACAAGTCGATGGCGAAGATGCGCAAGTTCCAGCCGCGCATCCAGCAGCTCAAGGAACGCTACGGCGACGACAAGCAGAAGTTCCAGACCGCGATGCTGGAGCTGTACAAGAAAGAGAAGATCAATCCCGCTGGCGGCTGTCTGCCGATCCTGATCCAGATGCCGGTGTTCCTGGCGCTGTACTGGGTGTTGATCGAGTCGGTCGAACTGCGCCAGGCGCCGTGGATCCTGTGGATCCAGGACATGACCGCGCGCGACCCCTACTTCATTCTACCGGCCATCAACATGGCGGTGATGTGGTTCACCCAGCGGTTGTCTCCGATGGTCGGCGTCGATCCGATCCAGGCGCGCATGTTCCAGTTCATGCCGCTGATATTCGGCGTGATGTTCGCGTTCTTCCCTGCTGGTCTGGTGCTGTATTGGGTCACCAACGGCGCGCTGGGCCTGATCCAGCAGATGTGGATGATGCGGCGCTACGGCGACAAGTCGACGCCTGCGACGGTGGAGAAAGCGTAAACCCCCGCGTCACGCACGCAAACGAAGCCCGCCGCAAGGCGGGCTTCGCATTGGTGGAGGTAGCGCGATCCGGAATTCGTGCAGAATCCGCTCTATCGCCTGTCTTCCACCGGTCGAGTAGCCCACATGCGGAACGACACCAACCTCCTGCTGCAGACTATCGGCACCGGCGTGGCCATCGTCGGCGTGGTCGCCGCGAACATGATCCCACCGCTCTTCGTTGACATGTTCAAGAACTTCGGCGCCGAGCTGCCCTGGCTCACCCGCCTGTTCGTGCACGGCGGCGGTTTCCTGTGGGTGTTGCCGCTGCTGGTGCCGGTGCTGTCGTCGTTCGTGCACGTGCGCACGGCGGACGACAAGCGCCGCGGCATTCTCGCGCTGTTGCTGGGGGTCGGCATCGGCTTCGCGCTGCCGATGGTGTGTCTGTTCTCGATGTATCTGCCAATTTTCGGGCTGGCTGCCAGCGTCGACGGCGGTTGACCGCATGCAGCACCACGACACCATCGCCGCGATCGCCACCGCTGCCGGAGCCGGCGGCATCGGCGTCGTCCGCATCTCCGGTCCGCGCGCGCGCGCGATCGCGGAAACCATCTGCGCGAAGCCGCTGATCCCGCGTCGTGCCCATTACGCCCGATTCCACGACGAACGCGGCGAAACTCTGGACGATGGCATCGCCCTGTATTTCAAGACGCCCGCCAGCTACACCGGCGAAGACGTGGTCGAGCTGCAGGCGCATGGCAGCCTCGCGGTGCTGCGGCAGCTGCTCGACCGCTGCTGCGCATTGGGCGCGCGCATGGCGCGGCCGGGCGAATTCAGCGAACGCGCTTTCCTCAACGGCAAGCTCGATCTCGCCCAGGCCGAAGCGGTAGCCGATCTGATCGCCGCCGGCGATGCGCGCGCGGCGCGCGCGGCGCGACGTTCGCTCGACGGGGTGTTTTCGCGCCGCGTCGATGCGTTGGCCGATGCCCTGCTGCGATTGCGCATTCATGTCGAAGCGGCGATCGATTTCGTCGATGAGCCGCTGGACACGCTGGGCGGCGAGGCGCTGCGCCGCGGCCTGGCGCAGGCTGCCGAAGACCTCGACGCACTGCTGCGCGAAGCCGAGCGTGGCCAGAAACTGCGCGACGGCCTGCATGCGGTGATCGTCGGCCCGCCGAACGCTGGCAAGAGTTCGCTGTTGAACGCGTTGGCCGGCAGCGAGCGCGCCATCGTCAGCGATATCGCTGGCACCACCCGCGATTTGCTGCGCGAAACCGTGCGCGTGGACGGCGTCGAACTGACCTTGGTCGATACCGCCGGGCTGCGGGTGGGTGGCGACACCATCGAACGCGAGGGCATGCGCCGGGCCGAATCGGAATTGACCCGCGCCGATCTGGCGATCGTGGTGCTCGACGCGCGTGAGGTCGCGGCCGGCCGCGCAGCGGTCGCCGCGGCGATCGCGGATGTGCCGCAGCGGCTGTGGGTGTTCAACAAGACCGACCTGCTGGTCGAGCCGCCGGACGGACAGTCGCTGCCGGAAGACGAAGCGATCCGGGTCTCGGCCCGCACCGGTGCGGGGCTAAAAGCGCTCCACGCCCGGCTTCGCGCCCTGGCCGCGGGCGAGGGCGACGGTGCCGAAGGTGCGTTCAGCGCACGGGCGCGCCAGGTCGACGCTTTGCGTCGCGCCCGGCAGGAATTGGCCGCCGCGCGGCAGCAGCTGGATGGGGATATGCTGGAGTTGACCGCCGAGTCGCTGCGCGCCGGGCACGACACTCTGGGAGAAATCACAGGCAGACTTGCGCCAGACGACTTACTCGGTCACATTTTTTCGAGCTTCTGTATCGGAAAGTAAGTTCAGACGCGGCCCCGGGGGATGCGGGCGACGCAACAGGGGGTGCGCTGGCACAGGATGTGCTTGCAAACCATGAATCCAGCCAGTCAAGGAAACCAACGTGATGTCCGCCGTCCAAGACACCGCTCTCAAGTCCTTCCGTCCGTTCCGCGACGGCTTCCGTTACGCCGCACTGTCCGCGGCCCTGGTGCTGGCCATCGCCGCTTGCGGCGGCGACAAGGCGGATGACGCCGATTCCGCCGCGCAGCCCGCAGCCGCGGCCCAACCGGCGCAGGCCCCGGCCCAGGCTATTTCCGCGCAGGTCGCGGC
This sequence comes from Lysobacter sp., assembly GCA_043754745.1. Taxonomy (GTDB): domain Bacteria; phylum Pseudomonadota; class Gammaproteobacteria; order Xanthomonadales; family Xanthomonadaceae; genus Lysobacter_I. The sequence continues at coordinate 4,441 of JAYUUH010000521.1, read as the reverse complement.
GATGAGCGTCGACCAGCTGCGCGAGGCCGCCCGCGCCGCCCAGACCGAGCAGCGCATGTACGCCCCCGCCAGCAACAATGCGATGGAGTACTACCTCGCGCTGCGCGACAAACAGCCCAACGACGCCGCGGTTGCCAGCGCCCTCACCGATCTGATGCCGTATGCGCTGATCGCCGCCGAGCAGAGCATCGCCCGCGACGATTTCGCCGAAGCCCAGCGCCTGTATGCGCTGATGGAAAAAACCGACAAGTCCGCACCGGCACTGCCGCGCCTGAAACAGTCGCTCACCGAAGCCCAAGCCTCCTTCACCCAGCGCCAGCAGCAGACCGAAGTCGACGCCGAAACCGAGAAGGCGCGTCTGGCCAAGCTCGAGGAAGACCGCAAGAAAGCGCAGGAAGACACCCAGCGCCAGGCCGCGGAGCGACTGGCGGGCCAGCAGGCGCAGCAGGCCGAAGCCGCGCGTCAGGCCGAAGCCAATCGCCAGGCCGAAGCCAACCGCCAGGCCGAAGCCAACCGCCAGGCCGAAGCCGCACGCCAGACCGAGGCCGCGCGTACGCCCTCGACGGCCACCGCCAGCGCCAACGACCTGCGCGCGATCAGCACGCCCTCGCCGAAGTATCCGCCGGAAGCCCTGCGCGCCGGTCAGTCGGGCGAAGTGCTGGTCGAATTCACCGTGGGCACCGACGGCTCGGTCAGCGCCGCTCGCGTCGTTCGCGGCAATCCGCCGCGCGTGTTCGACCGCGAAGCGGTGGCGGCCGTCAAGCGCTGGCGCTTCCAGCCGGTGGCATCGCCGGTGACCACGCGCCGCACTATCGGCTTCAAACCGGGCGCCTGAACCACGGCGCGCTGTCGCGACAGGGGTTTCAACACAAACCCGGCGAAAGCCGGGTTTGTCGTTGGTGCCGATACGGCGATCCGGACCTGCCAGCCGGCGTTGTCACCGGCCTCGATGTTGCCTAGGCGGCCCGCTCCATTCCGCCGGCCGGCCATGTCGCGTCGCGAACGCGACAGATACAGGACTCGGGATCCATGCCATCCATGACGCAGAGCGTCAGCGGACAATTCGAATCGCCGGGCTCTGGCTGGTCGTCCAACGCGCGCGCGCGGCGCGGGCCGCGTCCGCCGTAGCGTGGCCGGTTCGCGGGAGGCGATGCGGGCGAAAACAGCATTTCGGTCTTGAACAAGCGCATGGGTGACTCCTGAGTGGGGGATGGTGCGGAACAGATCCTTCCGTCGCGGGAAGGCTAGAGCCCGAACATGACGGACGTCTTTCGCGTGGCCTCCGGTTGACGAAGCATTCAGGCCGCGCGATCGACGACCATCGCCTCGGGGGCCGCGACTGCAGCGCTTTCGGTGCGCACGGCTGTGTCCGCAGGTGCGGGGTCCATGCGCGACAGCGCGCGTCGTCCGTAGCGTTGCAGGCGCGGCGCATGTCGGCCGTAGGCGATCGGCGCTCGAGGAGGTTGCAGAAACAGCATTTCGGTCTTGAACAGGTGCATGGGTCGCTCCTTTGGAATGGATGAAGGTGGTGGTGTGGTCGGCCTGATGGCGGGTCGATCGAGGCGCCGATTCCGGGCGTACGCCGCCGTCGCCGCCGGCATCGACGACGATGTCCGGCAACGCACGGGTTTGAATCGACTGCGCGTGGAACGATGACGCTTGAACGTGCGGGTCCGGCGGTCTTCGACAGGCGCGCCATCCAGCACGCGGAGCTGTCTCACGAGGTGCCCGGCGGCACATCCTTGTGCCGGAGGAGGCGCTCCCGGCCGCGCCTCGACGGCTGCGATCCGGGCCTCCCCTATCCTTGACGCATCCCTGCGGACCGAGCGTTCATTGTCTCCCGGGGCCGTCTCGCGGACTGCGACCGCAGCGCTGGAGGGTCGGGAGAAAATCCTTTTTTTACAGAGGTTCCATGGCCTTTCGCCGTGGAATAATGATAGATTTTCGGCGTCTCAAAGGCTGCGAATCCGACGCACCGATCCGCAGTCGCTGACGTAAACTCCGGGCATGTCGACCCGTCCCGAGCCACGTCCTCCCGACCCCGCACTCCGCGCGGCCGCGCGCATCGCCGACGGCTTCGACGATTACAACGCTCGCTTCTCCAATGTCACCCGGCGCGCGCGCAAACGCTTCGAGCGCCGCGACTGGCGGCAGGCGCAGGCCGACGCCACCGCGCGCATCGATCTGTACGAAACCTGCGTGCGCGAAACCCTGGGGCGGCTGGAAGCGCTGCTGGAGGAACGCGTGCGTTCGCGGCCGCTGTGGCGCGGCATCCGTGCGGCCTATGCCGCGCGCATCGCCGCGCTGCCGGATCGCGAGCTGTACAAGACCTTCTACAACTCGCTGGCGCGGCGGTTCTTCCAGATCGACGGCGTCGCGCCGGACGTGGAATTCCTGGCGCTGGAGATCGTGCCGACCGGCGATTCCGCCTGTCCCGGCGAACTTCGGCATCATCCTTTCGATCGCGATGCGGCCGAGGTATGGCGCGGCATCTTCGCCGACCTCGCCTACGCCAACGGCTGGGCGGATCTCGATGCCAGCGCGCGGTCGGTCGCGGACGCGCTGCAGTCGCGCGGCGTGATCGGCGTGTCGATGTTGAAGACGCCGTTCTATCGCGAACGCCGCGCCTATCTGGTCGGGCGCGCGTACGGCGCGTCGGGCGCGTCGTATCCGATGGTCGTGGCGCTGACCAGCGAAACCGGTGGCGTGCGCGCCGACGCGGTGATCGTCGACGACCAGCAGATCTCGATTTTGTTCGGATTCTCGCGCAGTTATTTCCACGCCGACATCGATCGCGTCGGCGATGTCGTCGCATTCCTGCACGCGCTGCTGCCGCGCAAACCGCTGGACGAACTGTTCACCGTGGTCGGCCGCATCAAACAGGGCAAGACCGAACGCTATCGCCAGGTGTTCCGTCATCTCGGCGAGCATCTCGGCGAGCATGCCGACGAAGAGCTGGTGATCGCCGATGGCGAACGCGGCATGGTGATGGCGGTGTTCACCCCGCGCGGTTATCCGGTGGTGTTCAAACTGATACGCGACCGTTTCGCGTATCCCAAGAACATGGTGCGCGCCGAGGTCGAGGAAAAATATCGGCTGGTGTTCCGTCGCGATCGCGTCGGGCGCCTGGTGGACGCACAGGAATTCCTGCGCCTGCGGTTCCCGAAAACGCAGTTCGCGCCCGCCGCGCTCGACGAACTGCTGCGCGAATGCGCGCAGACCGTGCAGATGGAAGGCGATGAAGTGCTGATCAAACACTGCTACGTCGAGCGGCGCGTGCGCCCGCTCGATCTCTACGTGCGCGAAGCGCCGGCGCCGGCCGCCGAACGCGCGGTGCTGGAGTATGGCCAGGCGATCAAGGATCTGGCGCGCAGCAACATCTTCCCCGGCGATCTGCTGCTGAAGAACTTCGGCGTGAGCCGTCACGGTCGCGTGCTGTTCTACGACTACGACGAACTTTGCCTGGTCGAAGAGTGCAGATTCCGCGCGGTGCCGGCGATGCGCGAGGAAGACGAAACCCGCCCGCTCGACGAGTGGCTGTACGCCGGCAGCGACGACGTGTTCCCGGAACTGTTTCCGCAATTCCTCGGCATCCTCCCCGCGCTGCGGAAAACCTTGTGCGAAGTGCACGGCGAAATCTTCGACCCTGCGTGGTGGCGCGACGTGCAGTCGCGATTGGCCGCTGGCGAACACTTCGATGTGCCGCCCTATCCCGATGCCGCGCGCCTGCCGCAGGCACGCGAGTCGCACGGTGATTTGCGCTAGGCTGTGCTCCCCTTCCGACGACACTCCACGCCGCCATGTCGAATCTGTCCGCGTCCGCACTGCGCTGCTGTCTGATGCTCGCCCTGAGTACACCGCTGCTCGGCGCCTGTACTTCAATGAATACCAACACCGCTGCCGAAGCCGACCGCGCGACCGTCTCCGACAAAGCGCTGTCCGATGCCATCGCCGGCAGCTGGCGCGATCCGAAGAACGCCGCGCGCGACGCGTTCCGGCATCCGCGCGAAACGCTGGGTTTCTTCAGCGTGACCGCTGGCGAAACCGTGCTCGAAATCACCCCCGGCGGCAGCGGCTGGTACGCCGAAATCCTCGCGCCGTACCTGCGCAACGACGGCAGCTATATCGCGGCGCTGGTCGACCCGATGGCGGCGGCGGAAGGCCGCAGCCGCGACTACCACCAGAAGACGATGGACGATCTGAAAGCGCGGCTGGCGAAATCGCCGGCGCAGTTCGATCGCGTCCGTTTTGCCGCATTCGATCCCAAGCAGCCGACCTTCGCCGCAGCGGGCAGCGTCGACACCGTGCTGACGTTCCGCAATGTCCATAACTGGATCGGCGGCGGAACCGCCGATGCGTATTTCGCCGGCTTCTTCGCCGCGCTGAAGCCGGGCGGCGTGCTGGGCGTGGTCGAACACCGCGCCAAGCCGGGCACCGATCT
>JAYUUH010000520.1:0-2817 GCA_043754745.1 Lysobacter sp. | reverse complement strand
TGGACGCAAGGAAACCGAAGCGGCCAGCGGCCAGTTGCCGTCGAATTCGCCCAGATCGCGCAGTCCGTCCGCGGAGTTCCAGAAGATGCCGGAAGCCTCACCGCGTCCGGTCACGCCTCCGATGGCGCCGATGGGGTCGATGTCGGCGTCCCCGCATGCCAGCACGGATCCGACAAGGCCGCTGCTGCCCCATGCGCCGGCGCCGTCGCTGGGCTACCGGGCACTGTCCGCGATGCGCACCACCAGCGCGGTGGCGGCGCCGCTGTCGGACATGGCCGCCGCGGGATTAAGCATCGCCGACGCGGCGAATTCGACCACCAACCATCCCTACGTGCGCGGCATGCTGTCCGGCGGGCTGTGGGCTGCGTCCGGCGGTTTGAGTCTCATGGCGAATTCCGCCAAGAGCTCTGCCGCCCAAATCGCGACCGACACTCTGAACATCGCCGCCGGCGGCCTCAGCATGATGGCGACTGCGGCGAGCGGCTACAACGACAGCCAGACCGCGCATACCCTGACCAGCGCCGCGTCGTACGCCAGCAGTGCGTCCTGGATCGCCGCCGGGGCCGGCGCGATGTACCAGGGTTGGCAGACGGCGCGGGCGGCGAACGCCAGCGGCTGGAAAAAGCTGTCCGGTGGCCTGCAGTTCGCCAGCGGTCTCGCCAATGCCGGCGCCGGTGTCATGGGCATCGCGGCGACGGCGGTCACCGAGGCGGGCGAGCACGCGAACCAGCCTGTCGCGACTTCCTACACCGCTACCGCATTGAGTCTGACCTCGGGCGCGCTGTGGGCCGCCGGCAGCGTGCTCGGCGGCGCCAGCGCCTGGGCAGGCAGCGGCAGCGCGTCGCAACCCGCGGTCAGACAGGCGCACGGAACGATCCAGGACGTGTGAGCCGGTCGTGGCGGCGGTCGTAGCGGCCGATCGATGCGACATGCCGGTCGGGCATCGGCGCACGCTGATGATGCGGCGCAGCATCCCGCCCTCGAAAGCGTGGCGCCGGTCATGGACACGCGGCGACGCTCCGCGCGGTCGAGGCAGGGCGGGTCGACGCGGCTTGACGCCCGGCGTACGGCGGCGTATTCACGGCGTGTATTTCCGCGAGTGCCCGATGCCCAAACCCCGCTCCCATATCCGGCACATCGGCCGGACGTTCTATCTCAGCGAATGGTGGGACGAGTAGTCCTGCGCTGCTGACCGTCTTCGGCCCGCAACGGGCCGGCCGGCGCGCTGTCGCCGGTCCATCGCACCCGCATCCCGAACCGTGCGCTGTTCGTGCGCACGCATCCATCGCAATGGAGATTGCTATGTCCCTTCGTATTCCGCGCATCGCTGCGCGCCTCGTTTCCGTCGCACTGTGTTGCTGCGCCGCGCTGTTCGCCATGCCCGCGGTCGCGCAGATCGCCAGCGAAAGCGAAAACAACAACACCGAAAGCGCCGCCGACGGCCCGGTGGCCTCCGGCACGCGCGTGACCGGCAGCCTGTCCACGTCGTCCGACATCGACTGGTTCTATTTCGATCTCGCCGCCGCCAGCACCATCGCCGTCCGCCTGAATCACGACACCGGCGACGACTTCGACTGGGCGCTGTACAAGGCCACCGGCGGCGCGGTCGCCAGCGGCAAGAGCAGCGCGGTGCCAGAGAGCGGCACCTATGCCGCGACCACCACCGGCCGCTACAAGCTGAAGATCACCGCCTATCGCGGCAGCGGCTGGTACGACCTGGACGTCACCCTCACGCCCTCCGGCGGCGGCGGCGGGACCGGCGGCACGCGCCCGGCGAAACCGGGCAATCTGCAGAGCTGGATCGTCGGCAACGCCGCGGATTCGGGGAAAAACCCGGTCAACGGCCCGGCGCTGATCCTGATGGGCGGCGGCGCCGATGTGGACGCCAGCTTTAGCCAGCGCGCGTTCCCGGTCGCCAACGGCGGCGACGTGGTGATCATCCGCACCAGCGGCAGCAACGGCTACAACGATTACCTCTACACCCTCGTCAGCGGCGCGACCAAGCCCGATTCGGTCGAAACCCTGCTGCTGGACAGCGTCGACAAGGCCAACAGCGATTACGCCGATTGGGTGCTGCGCAATGCGGAACTGATCTTCATCGCCGGCGGCGACCAGTCCGCCTACGTCAACGCCTGGAAAGGCACGCGCACCGAAGATGCGATCCATGCCGCGTATGCGCGCGGCGCGGTCATCGGCGGCACCTCGGCGGGGCTGGCGGTGGAAGGCGAATTCGTTTACGACCCGGACGGCGTGACCGCCGCGACCGGTGCGGAAGCTATCGCCAACCCGTATCGCAGCAGCATGCTCTTCACCGGCGATTTCCTGAATTTCCCGCTGATGAACAACATCGTCACCGATACCCATTTCTCGCAGCGCGACCGCATGGGCCGCCTGTTCGCCTTCATGGCCCGGCTGCGTCAGGACAACAACACCGCGCGTATCCTCGGTATCGGCGTCAGCGAGAACACCGCGCTGTTTATGGACCGTACCGGCCTGGGCATCGTCGACGGCAGCGGCGCGGCGTATGTGGTCGAAGAGCGCACCGATACTCAGCGCACGCAGGTGCTGTCCGGTCAACCGCTGATCTATCGCAACCTGCAGCGCACGAAATTGACGGCCGGGCAGTTCTTCGATTTCGTCACTTACATCCACAACGGCACCAGCATCGTGCTGAGCGTGGACGGCCGCAATGCCAGCGCGCCGTTCTCGCCGGCCAATCCGTACTGACCCCACTGCCCTGCCGATGCGGCGCCGTCCAAGGATCGACACTTGACGGCTCCGCGTCGGCGGGGTATCACATCGCCGGTCCCGTTTGGC
>JAYUUH010000519.1:0-8353 GCA_043754745.1 Lysobacter sp. | reverse complement strand
GATCGCCGAAGACGATCATGTGCTGATCCTCAGCGCGCACCACATCGCCGTGGACGGCTGGTCGTTCGGCGTGCTTTACGGCGAGTTGACCCAGCTGTATCGCACGTTCCTGGCCGGCGAACCTTCGCCCTTGCCCGAACTGCCGATCCAGTACGCCGACTACACGCTGTGGCAGCTGGAAGAACTGGGCAGCGAAGGTCTCGGCAAGCAGCTCGAATACTGGCAACAGCGTTTCCCGACCGCGCCGCCGGTGCTGGAACTGCCCGGCGACCGTCCGCGTCCGCCGGTGCAGAGTTATCGCGGCGCGATCGTGCAACGCACGATTCCCGCGGAACTGTACGAAACCGTCAAGCGTTTCAGCCGGCAGGAGGGCACGACCGCGTTCATGACCTACCTTGCCGCCTACCAGACGCTGCTGTCGCGGTATTCGGGCCAGGAAGACATCGTGGTCGGCGTCGGCAACGCCAACCGCCCGCGACGCGAGATCGAGCCGCTGGTCGGGTTCTTCGTCAACACCCTGCCGCTGCGCGTCGATCTGTCGGGCAACCCCACCTTCCGCGAGTTCCTCGCGCAGGTGAAAGCGTCGACGCTCGACAGCTATGCGAACCAGGATCTGCCGGTCGAACGCCTGCTCGAAACGCTGAACATCGATCGCGATCTGAGCCATGCGCCGCTGTTCCAGACGATGCTGTTCTACCAGAACTTCCCGTCCGAGCCGATCGTCCTCCCCGGCCTGACGCTGGTGCCGGTGGACATCAGCGCCATGCATTCGGGCACCGCGCGCGCCGATCTGTCGATCTTCGCCAACGAAAGCCAGGGCGGGCTGGTGATGCTGATCGAATACGCCACGGATCTGTTCGACGCCGATTACATCGATGCGTTCGCCGATCACCTCGAACAACTGCTGCGCGCGGTGGTGACCGATGCCGGTCGACGCATCGGCGACATCGATATCCTGCCGCCGCAGGAGCGCAAGCGCCTACTGGTCGACTGGAACGCCACCGCGGCGCCGCTGCCGGCCGAAGGCACCATGCATGCGCTGTTCGCTGCACAGGTCGCGCGTACCCCGCAGGCGATCGCGGTGGTGCAGGGCGGGGATCATCTGACCTACGCCCAACTCGACGCACAGGCCGAGCGGCTCGCTGCGCGACTGCGCGCGCAGGGCTGCGGCCCGGGGCGCATGGTCGGGCTGTTCCTGGAGCGCACGCCGCGGATGCTGGTGGCGCTGCTGGGCGCGCTCAAGGCCGGCGCCGCCTACGTGCCGCTCGATCCGAGTTATCCGATCGACCGCATCGGTTTCATGCTCGAGGATTCGGCCGCGCCGGTGGTGGTGACCGAACGCGCGCTGGTGGCCGATCTGCCGGCCGGCAGCCATGTGGTGCTGACCATCGAGGATGCGCTGGAAGCGGTGGCGAATGCCCCCGCAGGCGGCGCCGTGGCCGGTCCCGACGACATCGCCTATGTGATTTTCACGTCCGGTTCGACCGGGCGACCGAAGGGCGTGCGCATTCCGCACCGCGCCGCGGTCAATTTCCTCGCGTCGATGGCGCGCGAACCGGGCCTGCGCGCCGACGATACGCTGTGCGCGATCACCACGCTGTCGTTCGACATCGCACTGCTCGAATTGATGCTGCCATTGACAGTCGGCGCGCGCATCGCATTGGCCGACCGCGCCACCATCGCCGACGGTGTCGCGCTTGCGGCCCTGCTCGAGACGGTGGATGCCACGGTCATGCAGGCGACGCCTGCGACCTGGCGCATGCTGCTGGATTCCGGCTGGCGTGGACGCCAAGGCATGCGTCTGCTGTGCGGCGGCGAAGCGCTGTCCCGCGAGCTGGCCGACCGGCTTCTCGAATGCGGCCGCGAGCTGTGGAACGTCTACGGCCCCACCGAAACCACGGTGTGGTCGGCGCTCGAACAGGTGCGCCCGGGCAAGGGTCCGGTGGCGATCGGTCGCCCGATCGCGAATACCGAGGTCTATATCGTTGACCGGCGCATGCAGTTGCAGCCGGTCGGCATCGCCGGCGAACTGCTGATCGGCGGCCTCGGCGTCGCCCGCGACTACCTCGAACGTCCCGAACTCACCGCCGAGAAATTCATCGGCGATCCGTTCGGAACGCGTCCCGGCGCGCGTCTTTACCGCACCGGCGACCTCGCGCGCTGGCGTCGCGACGGGCGTCTGGAGGTGATCGGCCGCATCGATCATCAGGTCAAGCTGCGCGGTTTCCGCATCGAACTGGGCGAAATCGAATCGGTGCTGGGCCTGAGCGACGAGGTCGCGCAGGCGGTGGTGATCTGCCGCGAGGACCGGCCGGGAGACAAGCGTCTGGTCGCCTATCTGGTCTCCACGCCGGGCGTAGCGACGGACAGCGGCATCGACATCGCGGCATTGCGCGCGCTCGCCCGCGAACGCCTGCCCGAGTACATGATGCCGTCGGCCTTCGTCTGCCTGGAGCGGTTGCCGCTGACGCCCAACGGCAAGGTCGACCGTCGCGCGCTGCCGGCGCCGGACGCGGAGGCCTTCGCGGTCAACGAATATGCCGCGCCGCGCAGTACCGAGGAAGAAACCCTGGCCGCGCTGTGGGCCGAAGTGCTCGGCCAGCCGCGCATCGGCATCCACGACAACTTCTTCGATCTCGGCGGGCATTCGCTGCTGGCGACACAGCTCGTGACCCGCATGCAGAATGCGCTCGGCGCCGACATCTCGCTGAGGATGATGTTCGAAGCGCCGACCGTGGCCCGTTTCGGCGAACTGTTGATGACCCAGCGCATGCAGAATCTCGATCAGGACGACCTGGCCGGCATGCTGCAGCAGCTCGAAGACCTGTCTGAAGAAGACATCCAGGCCATGCTCGCTGGATGAGCGGCAGGTCCAGAGCAAAGGAGAATGCGCGCGTATGAGTTCGCCCCCTGAATCGCCTGCGGCCATCGGTCCGCTCAATGAGCGTCTCGCCAAGCTGACGCCGCAACAGCGCGAGCTGTTGTTGCGCAATCTCGCGCAGCGCACGGCCGCCGCGAAATCGGCGTCCGATGGCGCCGATGTGCCGCGGGCGGTGGTGGGCCAGCCACTGCCGTTGACGCCGGCGCAGCAGCAGATCTGGGTGTTCGAACGCCTTCAGCCCGGCACGCCCGCCTACCATGTGTTCAATCACTTCCGGCTCGAGGGTGAACTCGATCTGCACGCGTTCCAGCGCGCCTGGACCCTGCTCGCGCAGCGTCACGACGCATTGCGGATCTCGTTCGGCGAACGCGCGGGCGAACCGATGCAGACCATCGTCGAGAACGTCGACCTGCCGGTGAAACTGATCGATCTGTCGGATATTCCGGAAGAACGGCGCGAAAGCGAACTGCAGCGACGCATCGGCGAAGAAGCGCTGCGTCCGTTCGATCTGTCCCGCGCGCCGCTCTTGCGGGTCGGGGTGGTGCGGCTTTCGCCCGTGTCGAACGTGATGCTGATGGCGACCCATCACCTCGTGTCCGATATCTGGTCGCTGGGCATTTTGCAGGGCGAACTCGTTGTGCTCTACAACGCCTTTCGCGCCGGGCGCGAGCCGGAATTGCCGGCGAAGACGCTGCAATTCGGCGATGTGGTGCTGCGCCAGACCCTGCCCGCGCAGAAACGACGCGGCGAAGCGCAGTTGCGTTATTGGAAAGACGCGCTGTCCGGCACCACCGGGCTGCTCGATCTGCCGACCGACCGGCCGCGCACGGCAGTCGCTTCGGCCGAGGGCGCGCGCTACGTGTGGAGATTCCCGGACGGGCTGCGCGATGCCATGGCGGAACTGGCCCGCGGCGAGGGCGCGACCCAGTTCATGCTGATGCTGTGCGCGTTCCAGGCGCTGCTGGCGCGCTGGTCCGGCGACAGCGACATTGTCATTGGCACCCCGGTCGCCAATCGCAGGACGATGGAGGAAGAAGCGATCGTCGGCCTGTTCGTCAACACAGTAGCGGTACGCGCCGATTTCAGCGACGACCCGTCGTTCCGACAGGCGCTCGCGCGCGCGAAGTCGCATGCGCTCTACGCGCTGGAGAACGCCGAGGCCCCGCTCGAACACGTGATCGACCAGCTCAACCTGGAGCGCGTACCCGGGCGGTCGCCGTTGTTCCAGACGATGTTCGTGTTCCAGACGGGGTCCACGACGGACATGGGCATGGACGGTCTGCGCGCCGAGTACATCGAGCCGGATACCGACACCGCCCGTTTCGAAATGACGCTCTCGCTCTCCGACGGTCCCGAAGGCCTGACCGGACTGATCGACTACAGCACGCGGCTGTTCGCTGCGCCGACGATCATGCGGATGGCCGGACACTTGATTGCGCTGTTGCGCGGCGTCGCCGCGAATCCTGATCTGCCGCTCTCGCGGATTCCGCTGTTGAACGATGAAGAACGGGCTGCCCTCGCTGCATTGGGCGACGGCGGGCCGGCGCTGGGGTCGGAAGCCGATACGCTGCACGGTCTGTTCGCGCTTCAGGCCGCGCGCACGCCCGACGCGGCTGCGCTGGTCGAGCCCGGCCGCGAATGGACCTATTCGCAGGTGTCGCGCCGCGCCAACGGCATCGCGCAGGGTTTGCGTGCGCAGGGTGTCGGACCGGGCGCATATATCGCGGTGTTGAGCGACCGTTCCGCGGACGCGGTGATCGCGGTGCTGGGCGTCCTGCTCGCCGGTGCTGCCTATCTGCCGCTGGATCCCGCGAGCCCGGACGAACGTCTGCAGTTCCTGCTGCAGGACGCCGGCGCCGCTGCGCTGCTGGTGCCGCCCCTGTTGCGCGAACGCGCGGCGACGCTGGCGCCCGGAATTCCGGTGCTGCATACCGACGGAATTGTGGAAGCCGATGCCGCACCGCAGGTTGTCGTCGGCGCGAGCGATCCGGCGTATCTGATCTACACCTCCGGTTCCACCGGCACGCCCAAAGGCGTGGTGGTGGAACATCGCGGCGCGGTGAACCTGGTGCAGGGTTTCCTGGCGCGGCATCGTTTCGATGGGCAGCGCCTGTTGATGATCCCGCCGCTGATTTTCGACGCTTCGGTCGGCGACGTGTTTCCGGCGCTGGCCTGCGGTTCGGCGCTGGTGCTGCATCCGGCGCCGACCGAACTGGGTCCGTTCGAGCTGGAGCGCTTCTGCCGCGAGCACCGGGTGAGCGCGATCGACGCGCCGGCCGCGCTCTGGCGGCGCTGGAGCGAGGGCTGGGCGACGCGCACGCAAAGCGAACCGCTGCTGCCGGAATTGAATCTGATGATGATCGGCGGCGAAAGCGTGCCGGTCGAACAGGTGCGGCGTTTCGCTGGCGTCACCGGCGGCCGCGTCGTGCTGTGCAACCACTACGGCCCCACCGAAGCTTCGGTCTGCGCGACGCTGCTGTCGACCGTGGACGCGTCCGAAATCGCCAGCCACGACCTGCCGGCCGGCCGGCCGCTGCCGGGCGTGCGGATCCATCTGCTCGACCGTCATCTGCAGCCGGTGCCGCGCGGCGTGGTCGGCGAACTGTTCATCGGCGGCGAAGGCGTCGCCCGCGGCTATCTCAATGCCGCCGAACTCACTTCGGAACGTTTCCTCGCCGATCCCTTCTCCGATGGACCCGCTGCGCGGATGTACCGCACCGGCGATCTCGCGCGCTGGAATCCCGACGACACCCTGCAGTTCATCGGTCGTCGCGATCACCAGATCAAACTGCGCGGCTTCCGCATCGAACTGGGCGAAATCGACAACGCGCTCGCCGCATTGCCGGGCGTGCAGGCGGTGGCCGTGCTGCTGCGCGAGGATCGCCCCGGCGACCGACGGCTGGTGGCCTATGCGGTCGTCGCCGACGACAGCGTCGATGCGGCCGCGCTGCGCGCCGGCCTGGCGCGACGCCTGCCCGAAGCGATGCTGCCGTCGTCGTTCATGTTCCTCGATGCGATGCCGCTGACCGCCAACGGCAAGATCGACCGCCGCGCGCTGCCGGCGCCCGGCGAGGACGCGCCTGCGGAACGCGCGATCCGCGCGCCGCAGACGCCGACCGAACACACGGTGCTCGCGATCTGGCGCGATGTGCTGGGGCGCGAATCGCTCGGCACCGACGACGATTTCTTCGCCTGCGGCGGCGACTCGCTGTCGACGCTGCCGCTGGTCTTCAAACTGCACGAGGCGCTCGGCGTCGAACTGCCGCTGTCGGCGGTCTTCGCCACGCCGACCGTCGTCGGCCTGTCCGCGACCATCGACCGCATGCTCGCCGGCGAAGCGGTCGAGGCCTTCGACATCGAGGCGCAGGCGACATTGCCCGATTCGATCCACGGCGCGCACGTGGCGCCCGCGGTCGCGCCGCGCGCCGCGCCCAGATCGGTGTTGCTGACCGGCGCCACCGGTTTTCTCGGCGCATATGTGCTGCGCGATCTGATCGACCTCAGCGCGGCCGAAGTGGTCTGCCTGGTCCGCGCCGACAGCGCGGAAGACGGCATCCGCCGCATCCGCGGCAATCTCGAAAGCTACGCGCTGTGGCGCGAGGGCGACGCCGATCGACTGGTGCCGGTACTGGGCGATCTGTCCAGCCCGCTGCTCGGCCTGACGCCGTCGGCATTCGAGGCGCTGGCGCAGCGGGTCGACGCCATCGTCCACAACGGTGGCCAAGTCAATTTCATCGCGCCGTACGCGCATCTGGAAGCGGCCAACGTCGGCGGCACCCGCGAAGTGCTGCGGCTCGCGACCACATCGCACCTCAAACCGGTGCAGTTGGTGTCCACGCTCGGCGTGTACGTCACCCGTCTCCACTCCGGCCAGAATGTTGCCGAAACCCACGCGCCGCCCGACGGCCCGGGGCAGGACGGCGGCTACAACCAGAGCAAATGGGTCGGCGAACAGCTCGGCCTGCTGGCCCGCGCGCGCGCCGTTCCGCTGGCGATCCATCGCCCGGCGCGCATCACCGGCGACGCTGTCTCCGGCATCAGCAACCCGGGCGATTATTTCAACGCGTGGATCCGCGGCTGCGTCCAGCTCGGCAAAGCGCCGCACGCGCCCGACGATTTCTTCGACATGACCCCGGTGGATTACGTCGCCCGCACCATCGTGCGGGTCCTGCTCGGCGCCGGAGACGCCAACGGCAACTACCACTACTTCAACCCGCATACGCTGCCGGTGACCGAAGCGGTGGCGGCGATCCGCGAGCGGGTGTGCCCGATCGAGGAAGTCGATTACCGCGAATGGCGACGGGCGCTGATGGCGTCGATCGCCGCGGGCGAGGACAACGCGCTCAAGCCGTTCGCCGGTCTGTTCGCGGAAGTCACCGATGCTACGGACGATTCAACGGCCGATGCGACGAATGGCGATCCCATGCGGATCCCGGTATTCGACTGCAGCGCGACCGAAGCCATCGGCGCGCCTTGGGGCGAGCGCTGCCTGCCGGCGGATCGCGCGCTCTTCGAACGCTATCTGCGGTTCCTGCAGTCGCGCGGCGCGCTGCCTTCGACCGCGGCGGTTCCTGCATGAGCATGCCTGCATGAGCATGCCTGCATGAGCATGTCCGCTGCGCCGCAGGGCGCCGACCGGTCGCCCGGTCTGCGCAATTTCCTGCTGATCTGGTTCGGGCAACTGGTCTCGGGCGTCGGTTCGCGGCTCACCAGCTTCGCGTTGGGGCTGTGGGTGTACCAGACCACCGGTTCGACCACGCGCTTCGCGCTGGTATTCGTGGCGATGGCGGTCCCCGCGTTCCTGCTGTTGCCGTTCGCCGGCGCGCTGGTCGACCGCTGGGACCGCCGGCGCACCATGATCGTCTGCGAATGCGTGTCCGTCGTCGTGATCGGCACGATGGCGCTGCTGGTGGGCATCGGGCATCTCGAGCTGTGGCATGTGTACCTCGGCGTCGCTCTCACCGCGGTGACCAATACTTTCCTGCAGCCCGCCTATGCGGCGAGCGTGCCGCTGTTGGCCGAGCGCGAGCAGCTGACCCGCGTCAACGGGCTGATCCAGACCGGCCAAGGCTTGGCCATGGTCGGTGGGCCGGCGCTGGCCGGCATCCTGATGAGCGCGATGGGCATCACCGGCGTGCTGGTGGTGGATGCATTGACCTTCGTGGTCGGCGCAGTCTGCATCGCGCTGGCGCGGATCCCGCGCCCCGCGCGCGACCCCGCGGTGCCGGACAACCTGCTGCGCGAAGCGCACGAGGGCTGGCGCTACGTCGCCGAACGTCCAGGGCTGCTGGGGTTGCTGGGCATCAGCGCCGCGGGCAGCTTCCTGTTCGCCATCGCCAGCATCGCGATCACGCCGCTGGTGCTGATCGTGGTGAACCAGGACGAGAGCCTGCTCGGCCTGCAGATGTCGCTGGCCTGCAGCGGCCTGCTGGTGGGCGGCCTGCTGATCACGATCTGGGGCGGGCCGAAGCG
>JAYUUH010000518.1:0-8392 GCA_043754745.1 Lysobacter sp. | reverse complement strand
CACTTCGCCCTTGCGCGGACGCACCAGCATGTGCAGCTGCGCCAGCGGCGAATCGCCGAGCTGGATGGTGGAGTCGACCCGATCGGCGTGCAGCGCGTCCTTGAGCATCGCTTCGATGCGCAGGCGGATTTCGGTGTTGTAGCGATCGCGCGGGATATAGGCCAGCACCGAATAGAAGCGACCGTAGCGGTCGTGACGGAGGAACAGACGGCTACGCACGCGCTCCTGCAGGCTCAGTATCCCCGACGCGAGCTGGAACAGCTCGGTTCCGGTCGACTGGAACAGTTCGTCGCGCGGCAGGGTTTCGAGGATATGGCGCAGCGCCTTGCCGCTGTGGCCGGTCGGCTGCAGGCCTGATTTCAGCATCACATGGTCGTGGCGCTCGCGCACCAGCGGGATTTCCCACGGCCGGCGGGTGTAGGCGCTGGAGGTGTAGAGACCGATGAAACGCTGTTCGGCGATCGGACGTCCGGCGGCGTCGAAACTCAGCACGCCGATGTAATCCATGTAGCCCGGGCGATGCACGGTGGCGCGGGCGTTGGTCTTGGTGAGGATCACCGTGTCGATCGCGCCGGACTTGGGAAGGTAGTGCGCGGCGAGCGAGGCGAGCTTGCGCGGCGTACCGCTTTCGCGGCCGCGCAGCAGACCCAGGCCGCTGTCGGCGTCCGCGGCCAGCACGTCTTCGCCGCCCTGCTTGCGCACGCGGTATTCGCGATAGCCCAGGAAGGTGAAGTGCTCGTCGGCAGCCCAGCGCAGGAACTCCTGCGCTTCGAGCCGTTCGGCGTCGCTCGCCGGCAGCGTGCGCCTGCCCAGGTCCTCGGTGACGTCGAGCATCTTCGCGCGCATCGCCGGCCAGTCGCGAACGATGCTGCGCACGTCGGACAACACATCGCGGATCGCACGTTCGATCACGAGCGCATCGGCCGCGGACTGGCGGTCGATCTCCAGGTGCATCATCGACTCGATCTCGCCTTCGCCCACCGCGGTGAGCTTGCCGCTGCGGTCGCGCACGATCCGCACCACCGGGTGGCCCAGCACGTGCACGCCGATACCGCGTTCGGCCAGCGCCATCTTCACCGAATCGACCAGGAACGGCATGTCGTCGTTGACGATCTGCAGCACCGTGTGCGGCGATTCCCAGCCGTGCTTGGCCAGGGTCGGGTTGAACAGGCGCACGCTCGGCGTACCCGGCTTGCGGCTGCGCGCGTAATCGAGGAAATCGTTGGCGAGCGCGGCCCAGCCTTCGGCGCCGTGCAGCGGCAGTTCGTCCTCGGTCATGCGCAGGTAGAACGCGCTCGCGAAGGCGCTGGCCGCGTCCTGATCGCGCTTGCCGGCGCGCCTGCGGATCGCGGCGACGATCGGATCGAGCGGCGCGGCGTCGACGCGTTCCGGTGTTCGCGCGGCAGGCTTGCCTGCGGACGGCTTGCCTGCGGACGGCTTGCCTGCGGACGGCTTGCGTGCGGCCGGAGGACGCGGGGCGGAGGCTTTCTTGGTCATGTGCGGCTCTTGTCCGTGCGGCGCGCCGTCAGCGCAGGCCGGTCTCGTTGCGGGCGATCACCAGACGCTGGATCTCGCTGGTGCCTTCGTAGATTTCGGTGATCTTGGCATCGCGGAAATAGCGTTCGAGCGGCATTTCCTTGGAATAGCCCATGCCGCCGTGGATCTGCAGCGCCTGATGGGTGATGTACATCGCCGCTTCCGACGCGGTGAGCTTGGCGACGGACGCCTCGGTGCTGAAGCGGCCGCCGGACTTCTCGGTCTGCGCCTTGGCCCACGCCGCGCGCAGGGTCAGCAGTTCGGCCGCATCGAGCCGGCACTTCATGTCGGCGATCTTGGCCTGGATCATCTGGAACGAGCCGATCGGCTGGCCGAAACTCTTGCGCTCCTTCACGTAGGCGACCGATGCCTTGTACGCGGCCTTCGCCAGGCCCACGGCCTGCGAGGCGATGCCGATGCGGCCGGCATCCAGCACGCCCATGGCGATCTTGAAACCCTCGCCGTCCTGGCCGATCACCTCGTCCGGCGTGGCCACGTAGTCCTGGAATTCGATCTCGCAGGTCGCCGACGCGCGGATGCCCAGCTTGGGCTCGGTCTTGCCGCGGTGGAAGCCGGGCTTGGCGGTGTCGACCATGAACGCAGTGATGCCCTTGGCGCCCTTGGACGGATCGGTGATCGCGAACAGGATGATGTACTTGGCGACGGGGCCGGAGGTGATCCAGCTCTTCTTGCCGTTGATCACGTAACTGCCGTCGTCCTGCTTGACCGCCTTGCAGCGCATCGCTGTGGCGTCGGAGCCGGACTGCGGCTCGGTCAGCGCGAACGCGCCGATCTCGCGGCCTTCGGCGATCGCGCGCACGTACAACTGCTTCTGCGCCTCGGTGCCGAACTTGAGGATGCCGTTGCAGAACAGCGAATTGTTTACCGAGACGATCGTCGAGTGGGCGCAATCGGCCTCGGCGATCTCGATCATCGCCAACACGTAACTGATCGGGTCCATGCCAGCACCACCGTATTCGGCCGGCACCTCGATGCCCATCAGGCCATTCTCGCCGAGGGTCCGGATGTTCTCGAGCGGGAACTCACCGGTCCGGTCGTGGTACTCGGCGCTGGGCGCGATCTTTTCCTGCGCGATGCGGCGGGCCACGTCCTGGATCATCAACTGCTCTTCTGTGAAACGGAAATCCACGGGCGCATCCTCGGCTGTGAAATCGAAACCACTATTGTAGCCGTGGGCTTCGCGTAACCACAGCGCGCTCGGCACGACGGCACGACCGGACGGCGGCGCGCTTGACCTGACGGTGCCCGGGGCAGACAATTATCTCTGTATCGCGATATTGAGATATGAGGCCTGTCGAATGGATCTTGAAGCTTGGTCGGCGAGACTGAAAGTGTTGGCGGACGCGACCCGCGTCCGGCTGCTGGCGCTGCTGGAACACGAGGAATTGACCGTCGCGGAGCTGTCCTCGATCACCCGGCTCGCGCAGCCGCGGGTGTCGACCCATCTCGCCCGCCTGAAGGAAGCCGGCCTGGTCCGCGACCGTCGCGCCGGCGTTTCGGCCTATTACCGCTTCGAAGAGGCCGCGCTCGACGCCGCCCAGCGCGCGCTGTGGCGCACTCTGCGCGAAGGCAGCGACGACCCGCTGTTGCGCCAGGATGCGGAACGCATTCCCGGCGTACTGGCCGCACGCGCGGTCGACGCCAACTGGGCCGACAGCGTGGCCGGCGACATGGAGCGGCATTACTCCCCGGGCCGCACCTGGGAAGCGCTGGCCCGTTCGGCGCTGCCGCTACTGGCGCCGGGCCACGTGCTGGACATCGCCTCCGGCGACGGCGTGCTGGCCGAGCTGTTGGCGCCGCACGCCCGCGAGTACATCTGTATCGACGCCAGCGCGCGCGTGGTCAACGCCGCCAGCGAGCGCCTGCGCAAATTCGCGAACGTCGAAGTCCGCGAGGGCGATATGCACGCCCTGCCCTTCGAGGACAGCCATTTCGATCTGGTGGTGCTGATGCACGCGCTGACCTACGCCGTCCGCCCGCAAGTGGCGGTGGCCGAAGCCGCGCGCGTGCTGCGTCCCGGCGGCCGGCTGCTGCTGAGCAGCCTGGCCAAGCACGAACACCGCTCGGCGGTGGAAGCCTACAGCCACGTCAACCTGGGTTTCAGCGACAAGGAACTGCGCAGGTTCGTCGAAAAGGCAGGGCTGGTCATCACCGCCTCCGAAACCGTCACCCGCGAGAAGCGCCCGCCGCATTTCGAAGTCATTTCGCTGATCGGAACCAAGCCATGAATCCCCACACCGACACGACCTTTCAGCCCGCGCGCCGCGCCGCGGATTTCCCGCAACTGCAGCCGTGGCTCGCGCCCGAGCGCGTGGCCCGGCTCGAAGCCGCACTGCGCGACCGCATCCTGCTGCTCGACGGCGGCATGGGCACGATGATCCAGCAATACGAACTGGGCGAAGACGACTACCGCGGGGCGCGCTTCGCCGCGGGCTTCGACGCGCAGGCCATCGCCGATCACAGCCATGCGCCGGGTTGCCCCTGCGGCCACGACAGCCGCGACCAGAAAGGCAACAACGACCTGCTCAGCCTGACCCGCCCGGACATCATCCGCAGCATCCACAGCGCCTATCTCGACGCCGGCGCCGATCTGATCGAAACGAATACCTTCAATTCGACCACGATCTCGCTGGCCGACTACGGGCTGGAGCACCTGGCCCGCGAATTCAACGAAACCGGCGCGCGGCTGGCCCGCGAGGCCTGCGATGCCGCCGAAGCCGCCGACCCGTCGCGGCCGCGTTTCGTGGTCGGCGTGCTCGGCCCGACCAGCCGCACCGCCTCGATCAGCCCCGACGTGAACCGTCCGGGCTTCCGCGCCATCTCCTTCGACGAACTGCGCACCACCTACCGCGAGGCCACCGAGGGGCTCATCGACGGCGGCGCCGACGTGGTCATGGTCGAAACCATCTTCGACACGCTCAACGCCAAGGCCGCGCTGTTCGCGATCGAGGAAGTGTTCGAAGCGCGCGGCGCGCGGCTGCCGATCATGATCTCCGGCACGATCACCGATGCCTCCGGCCGCACCCTGTCCGGGCAGACCGCCGAAGCATTCTGGTATGCGCTGCGCCACGCCCGGCCGCTCAGCATCGGCCTGAACTGCGCGCTGGGCGCCAAGGATCTGCGTCCGCACGTCGACGTGCTGGCGCAGATCGCGGATGCCTTCGTCAGCACCCATCCCAACGCCGGCCTGCCGAATGCGTTCGGCGGCTACGACGAAACGCCGGAAGACATGGCCACCGTGCTGCGCGAATTCGCCGAATCCGGCCTGCTCAATGTCGTCGGCGGCTGCTGCGGCACCACGCCGGCGCACATCCGCGCGATCTCCGAGGCCGTCGCCGGTCTGCCGCCGCGGACGCTGCCCGCCGCACGCGTCGTGGAAGCCGCATGAACGCGATCCTCATCGATGCAGGCTCCGAAGACGCAACGCCACAGAACGCGATGCCCCAGAACAGCATGAACGACGACACCACTGCGCCGAAGCCGCGGTACACCTGCCTCAGCGGCCTCGAACCGCTGGTGATCACGCCGCTGACGAACTTCGTCAACATCGGCGAGCGGACCAATGTCACCGGTTCGGCGCAGTTCAAGAAGCTGATCCTCGAAGGCCGCTTCGACGAAGCGGTGGTGGTGGCACGGCAGCAGGTGGAAAACGGCGCCCAGGTGCTCGACGTCAACATGGACGAGGGCATGCTCGACTCCGAAAAGGCGATGGTCGATTACCTCAACCTGATCGCCGCCGAACCCGACATCGCGCGCATCCCGGTGATGGTCGACAGTTCGAAATTCAGCGTGATCGAGGCGGGCCTGAAATGCCTGCAGGGCAAGGGCATCGTCAACTCGATCTCGATGAAGGAAGGCGAAGCCGAATTCCTGCGCCAGGCGCTGCTGGTGCGCCGCTACGGCGCCGCGGTGGTGGTGATGGCCTTCGATGAAGTGGGCCAGGCCGATACCGTCGAGCGCAAGGTCGAGATCTGCTCGCGCGCCTACGCGCTGCTGACCGAGAAAATCGGCTTTCCGCCCGAAGACATCATCTTCGACCCCAACGTGTTTGCGGTCGCGACCGGCATCGAGGAACACAACGATTACGCGGTCGCCTTCATCGAAGGCACCCGCGAACTCAAGCGCCGCTTCCCGCTCAGCCACATCTCCGGCGGCGTCTCCAACGTGTCGTTCTCGTTCCGCGGCAACGAACTGGTGCGCCAGGCCATCCACGTAGTGTTCCTGTACCACGCCATCAAGGCCGGCATGGACATGGGCATCGTCAACGCTGGCGCGCTGCCGCTGTACGACGATCTCGAAGCCGATCTGCGCGAGCGCGTGGAGGACGTGGTGCTGAATCGCCGCCTGGACGCGACCGAGCGCCTGCTCGAGATCGCCGACCGTTTCAAGGGCCGGAAGGGCGAGAAGAAGGTCGAGGACCTGCGCTGGCGCGAGAAGCCGGTGCGCGAGCGCCTGTCGCACGCGCTGGTCCACGGCATCGACCAGTACATCGAAACCGACACCGAAGAAGCGCGCGCGCTGTCGACGCGGCCGCTGGACGTGATCGAAGGTCCGCTGATGAGCGGCATGAACGTGGTCGGCGACCTGTTCGGCGCCGGCAAGATGTTCCTGCCGCAGGTGGTGAAATCGGCGCGGGTGATGAAGAAGGCCGTGGCCTACCTGCTGCCGTACATCGAAGCCGAAAAACTGCGCACCGGCGATGTCGGCAAGAACAACGGCAAGATCATCATGGCGACGGTGAAGGGCGATGTGCACGACATCGGCAAGAACATCGTCGGCGTGGTGTTGGCCTGCAACAATTTCGAGGTGATCGACCTCGGCGTGATGGTGCCGGCGCAGATCATCCTGGACCGCGCCCGCGAAGAGAATGCGGATCTGATCGGCCTCTCCGGCCTGATCACCCCGTCGCTGGAGGAAATGAGTCACGTCGCCCGCGAGATGCAGCGCCAGGGCCTGCAGATGCCGCTGATGATCGGCGGCGCCACCACCTCGCGGGCGCACACCGCGCTGAAGATCGACCCGCATTACAAATCGCCGACGGTGTGGGTGAAGGACGCCTCGCGCGCGGTGGGCGTGGCGCAGTCGCTGATCTCGAAGGAACTGCGCGAGGCCTTCGTCGCCGCCAACGACAGCGATTACGCGGAAATCCGCCAGCGCCACAAGAACCGCGGCGACGCCAAGCGCCTGGTGCCGCTGGCCAAGGCCCGCGGCCAGCGCTTCAACGGCGGCTGGGACGCCTACACCCCGCCGACGCCGCGCACGCCCGGCCTGACGGTGTTCGACGATTATCCGCTGGCCGAGCTGATCGAATACATCGAC
This sequence comes from Lysobacter sp., assembly GCA_043754745.1. Taxonomy (GTDB): domain Bacteria; phylum Pseudomonadota; class Gammaproteobacteria; order Xanthomonadales; family Xanthomonadaceae; genus Lysobacter_I. Next base: position 1,516 of record JAYUUH010000518.1, on the reverse strand, counting down.
TGGACCCCGTTCTTCAGCACGTGGGAGTTGGCCGGCAAGTATCCGGCGATCCTCAAGGACGAGGTGGTCGGCAAGCAGGCGTCCGAGCTGTACCGCGATGCCCGCGCGATGCTGAAACGCATCGTCGGCGAGAAGTGGCTGACCGCGAAGGGCGTGTTCGCGCTGTGGCCGGCGAACAGCGTGGGCGACGATGTCGAAATTCTCCTTCCCCCGCATGCGGGGGAAGGTTGGGATGGGGGCAATGACGTAGCGCCCCCACCTCAATCCTCCCCCGCACGCGGGGGAGGAAGCAAAGCCACCCTCCACTTCCTCCGCCAGCAGGTCGACAAACCCATCGACCGCCCCGACTTCTGCCTCGCCGATTTCATCGCGCCCCGGGAGTCCGGCAAGCAGGACTGGATCGGCGCGTTCGCGGTCACCGCGGGCATCGGCATCGACGCGCACGTCGCGCGTTTCGAGGCCGATCACGACGACTACAACGCGATCCTGCTCAAATCGCTGGCCGACCGCCTCGCCGAAGCCTTCGCCGAGCGCTTGCACCAGCGCGTGCGCAAGGAGTTCTGGGGCTACGGCAGCGACGAAACGCTGGGCAACGACGCGCTGATCGACGAGGTCTATCGCGGCATCCGCCCTGCCCCGGGCTATCCGGCCTGCCCCGAACACAGCGAGAAAGGCACGATCTTCCGGCTGCTGGACGCCACCGCACACGCCGACATGACCCTGACCGAAAGTTTCGCGATGCTGCCCACCGCGGCGGTGTCGGGCTATTACTTCAGCCATCCGCAGAGCCAGTATTTCGTGGTCGGCCGCGTCTCGAAGGAACAGGTCGAGGATTACGCGAAGCGCAAGGGCGCGACCCTGGCGCAGGCCGAGCGCTGGCTGGCGTCGAATCTGGATTACGATCCGGAGTGAACATTCGGAATGAACATTCGAAATAAACCAGCGGGCGGCGCAACGCCCGCGCAGCCCAACGCAGATTTTCGACATCGTGACCGACACCCTCGTCTTCTCGCACGCCAACGGTTTCCCGCTGCCGGTCTATCGCCGGCTGCTGGATGCGCTGCGGCCGGAATTCGACGGCACCGGCGTGCTGCGCTTCGGCCACGACCCGAGCCGACCGGTGACCGTGGGCTGGCCGTATCTGGTCGATGAACTCACCGAATTCGTGCATGCCCTGCCCCGTAACGGCGGCCGGGTGTGGCTGGTCGGGCATTCGCTGGGCGGCTATCTGAGCGTGCTCGCGGCGGAAAAGTTGCAGGCCCGCGTCGCCGGGATCGTATTGCTGGACTCGCCGCTGATCTCCGGGATCAGCGCGGGTTTCGTGCGGCTGGGCCGGCTCACCGGGCTGGACCGGCTGGTGATGCCGCTGCGGCAGACCCTGCAGCGCCGCCGGCACTGGCCTGATGCCGACGCCGCGCATGCGCATTACGCCGCGAAAGCCGTGTTCGCGCGCTGGGACCCGCGGGTGCTGCGCGATTACGCCGATCACTGCACCACGCCCGACGGTCGCGGCCAG
>JAYUUH010000517.1:0-2831 GCA_043754745.1 Lysobacter sp. | reverse complement strand
GTCGAGCGCTGCCGCGACCGCCTGGCCAAGACCAGCGATCTGCGGTTCTACGCCACCGGCGACCATGTCCAGGATCTCGACCTGCTGCGTCGGACCATCGGCGTGGACCAGCTCAATCTCGCCGGCATTTCCTACGGCACCCGTGTCGCCCTGCAGTACGCGGTGCGCTATCCGGCCCATACGCGCACGCTCACCCTGGATTCGATCGCGCCCAATACGCTGGTGCTGGGCCAGGAACACGCACGCAACCTCGATGCCACGATCAAGCAGCAGTTCGCGCGCTGCGTCGCCGATACGGCCTGCAAACGCAACATCGGCGATCCCACGGCGCTGCTCGCCAAGGTGCGCGCGACGCTGCAGGCCGGCGGTCTGGCGCCGGTGCGCTACCGCGACCCGACCAGCGGCGCATGGCGCGAAGAAGTGCCGCGTTTCGGTCATCTCGGCGGGCTGCTGCGGTTCTACGCGTACCGTCCGGAATCGGCGTCGATGCTGCCATTGATCCTCCACGACGCCGCCGAAGGCCGCTACGAAACCCTGCTGTCGCAGTCGCGCGCGCTCAGCGGCGACGTCGGCGACTCGATCGCGCTGGGCATGCATCTTTCGGTGACCTGCACCGAAGATTTCGAAGTGCAGACCCGGCCCGAAGACGACACGACGATCATGGGCAACGACATCATCGAATTCATCCAGGCGCAGTGCGCGGTGTGGCCCAAGGGCAAGCGTGCGGCCGATTTCCGCAAGCCGCTGGCGGGCAAGGTGCCGGTGCTGGCGATCAGCGGCGAGTTCGATCCGGTCACCCCGCCGCGCTATGGCGACGAAGTGGTGAAAACGCTGCCGAACGGCCGTCATCTGGTGCTGCCGGGCCAAGGCCACAGCGTGCTCACCACCGGCTGCATGCCGAAACTGTTCGCCCAGTTCGTCGAAACCGCCGATGCGAAAGCGCTCGACGCCAAATGCCTGCAACGCCTGAAGCCGACGCCGCCGTTCGCGGGCAATTACGGCTGGGAGCCTTGATCCGCCGCTCCCTCTTCGCGCGCGCAGCGCAGGCCGTGCCTGTCTCGATGCGCAGGCGTCATCCACGCAATTTTCTTCACGGGGTTTTCCCATGATCGATGTCCAGAATCTGCACAAGTCGTTCAAGACCAAGACTGGTCTGGTGCAGGCCGTGCGCGGCGTGAGCTTCGCCGCTAACGACGGCGAAATCACCGGCCTGCTCGGTCCCAACGGTGCCGGCAAGACCACCACCCTCCGCATGCTCTACACGCTGATGTCGCCCGACCAGGGCACGGTGAGCGTCGATGGCATCGACATCCAGAAGGATGCGACCGCGGTGCGCCAGCGCCTGGGCGTGCTGCCCGACGCGCGCGGCGTGTACAAGCGCCTGAGCGCGCGCGAGAACATCGCCTACTTCGGCGAACTGCACGGGCTGGACGCGGCCACCATCGCCTCGCGCACCGCGAAGCTGGCGGAAACGCTGGGGATGGAGGATTTCCTCGACCGCCGCACCGAAGGGTTCTCGCAGGGCCAGCGCACCAAGACCGCGATCGCGCGGGCGCTGATCCACGATCCGAAGAACGTGATCCTCGACGAGCCCACCAACGGCCTCGACGTGATGACCACCCGCGGCCTGCGCAACTTCCTGCTGCAGCTGCGCGCCGAAGGCCGCTGCGTGATCTTCTCCAGCCACATCATGCAGGAGGTGGCCGCGCTGTGCGATCGCATCGTGGTGATCGCCGGCGGCGAAGTTAAAGCCATCGGCACGCCCGACGAACTGCGCGCGCGCGCAGGCGAAGAAAATCTCGAGGACGCCTTCGTGCGACTGATCGGTTCCGACGAGGGCCTGCACGCATGAAGACGTCCGAGCGCAAGATAAGCATGTACGCCACGTTCATGACCGTGTTCCGCAAGGAACTCCGCGATTTCGCCCGCGACCGCCGCACCTTCCTGATGGCGCTGCTGCTCGGCCCATTGGTCTATCCGGTGCTAATGCTGGGCATGGGCAAGCTGATGGAAGCGCGGATCAGCACCCAGCTGGAAAAGCCGCTGGAGATTCCGATCATCGGCGCCGCCTATGCGCCCAATCTGGTCGCGTGGCTGGAAACCCAGGACATCCGCGCCAAGCCGGCGCCGAAGGATCTGGTCGCCGCGATCCGCAACCAGGACGAAGACGTGGCCCTCGTCATCGCGCCGAATTTCGGCGAGGAATGGCGCGCGGGCCGGCCGGCGAAAGTGGAAGTCGTCGCCGACACCACCCGCAGCAACGCCGACGTGCCGATCGAACGCCTGCGTGGCGCGCTCAACGCCTACAGCGGCCAAGTCGGTGCGTTGCGCCTCGTCGCCCGCGGCGTGAATCCTTCCCTCACACAGTCGGTGGCTGTGACCCAGCGCGACGTGGCCACGCCCGAAGCGAAACAGGGCCGGCTGATGTCGATCATCCTGCCGCTGATCCTGGTGCTGTTCGCGTTTATGGGCGGCGCCAACCTGACCATGGACGTGACCGCCGGCGAGCGCGAGCGGCAATCGCTGGAGCCGCTGCTGGCTACGCCGGTGTCGCGCGGCGTGCTGGTCAGCGGCAAGATGGCGGCGGCGGGATTGATCGGCATCGCCAGCGTGATCCTGACGCTGCTGTCGTTCAAGCTCAGCGCCGCGATGTCGACCAGCGCGATGGCCAGTTCGCTGGATGTGTCGTTCCCGGCCATCGGCCGGATGCTGCTGGTGCTGGCGCCGCTGGTGCTGATCGGCACCGCGCTGCTCACCTTCATCTCGGCCGGCTCCAAGAGCATGAAGGAAGCGCAGAGCCACATCGTCTGGCTGATGATGCTGCCGATGCT
>JAYUUH010000516.1:0-2836 GCA_043754745.1 Lysobacter sp. | reverse complement strand
CCAGCGCCAGGGCGCAGGCGAGAGGGCGATTCATGGAAGTGTTCCTCGGCAGGGACGGAGCGGGTGTAGTGGCGCGGATGTGGAACGCGCATCAGGGTAGCGGATCGCAGGTGGGTCCGGCCCATGACGAAAGGCATGCTCCGGCCATGCCGCGCACGATCCCGGTGTGCCGATCTCGTCGATCGGACAAGCCGGTCCGGCCGGATCACGAATTGTTTACAATCCCGCCGGGATTCGGTGCGGTACGGGGCGGGCGCACCGCCGGCCCCGCTGCATGCCCCGATCAGCCTGTCCCAAACGATTTCCCCCTCCCACTGCCAGGAACCCATCGTCATGCCTCATTTCAACCGCTTTGGACGCCGCAGCCTGCGTTTCGGCGCCCTTGCCGCCGCCGTCCTGTTCGCGCTGCCGGCCATGGCCCAGGCCCAGGAGGCCGCTCCCGCTCCCGTTTCGGAGGCTCCCGAGCTCGACGCCATCACCGTGACCGCGCAGCGCCGGGTGGAGAACATCCAGGATGTGCCGATCGCGATCACCACCGTCGACCGCGAAAAGCTCGAGGTGCTGACCGCCAGCGGCGACGACATCCGCCTGCTGTCCGGCCGCCTGCCCAGTCTGAACATCGAATCCTCGTTCGGCCGCGCGTTCCCGCGCTTCTACATCCGCGGCCTCGGCAACACCGACTTCGACGTCAACGCCTCGCAGCCGGTCTCGCTGGTGTACGACGGCGTGGTCCAGGAAAACCCGATCCTCAAGGGCTTCCCGCTCTTCGATCTGGACCAGATCGAAATGGCCCGCGGGCCGCAGGGCACCCTATTCGGCCGCAACTCGCCGGCCGGCGTGCTCAAGTTCGAATCCGCGCGTCCCGAAGAGGACTTCGGCGGTTACGGTCGCCTGGGCTATGGCTCGTACAACACCATCAACGCCGAGGGCGCGCTCACCGGTGCGCTCAGCGACACCGTCTCCGCCCGCGTCTCGGTGCTTCGCCAGCAGCGCGACGACTATGTCGACAACACCCGCAACGGCGATGGCGACGATCTCGAAGGCTACGAAGAAACCGCGGTCCGCGCGCAGTTGCTGTTCGAGCCCGGCGACGAGTTCGAGATGCTGTTCAACGTGCATGCGCGACAGCTGGAAGGCACCTCGCGACTGTTCCGCGCCAACATCATCCAGCCCGGCACCAACGAGCTGGTGGACGGCTTCAACCGCCGCGAAGTGTCGATCGACGGTGTCAACGAGCAGAAGCTCGACCAGCTCGGCGCCAACCTGCGCATGCGCTGGGATCTCGGCCGCGTTACCCTGTACTCGATCACCGGCTACGAAAGCGTCGATGCTTTCAGCCGCGGCGATATCGACGGCGGTTTCGGCGCGGTGTTCCTCGGTCCGGGCAACTCCGGCCCCGGCTTGATTCCGTTCCCGGCTGAATCCGCCGACGGTTTGCCGAACCATCGCCAGTACAGCCAGGAATTCCGCATCGAATCCAACGAATGGGGCCGCTTCGACTGGCAGGGCGGCCTGTTCTGGTTCGACGAAACCATCGACGTCGATAGCGTCAGCTACAACACGCTTGCGCCCGGCAACCCGCGCAACGGCTACGCTACCCAGCGCCAGGAAAACACCGCATGGGCGGTGTTCGCCTCCGGCGATTTCGACGTGACCGACAAGCTCAAGCTGCGCGGCGGCGTGCGTTACACCGACGACAGCAAGAAGTTCTCCGCGCAGCGCGTGATCGGCCCGTTCGGTCCGCCGATCGCGCCGATCAAGGTCAGCCCCAGCGACACCGACGTCAGCTGGGATCTCAGCGCCGTCTACGCCATCAACGACAACGTCAACGTCTATGGCCGCGTCGCGCGCGGCTTCCGCGCGCCGAGCGTGCAGGGCCGCCTGATGTTCGCCGACGCCACGCTGCCGGCCAATGAGCTGGTGACCGTCGCCGACACCGAAACCGTGCTGTCGTACGAAGCCGGCGTGAAGGCCACCCTGTTGGACAACCGCATGCGCTTGGGCTTCGCGCTGTACCGCTACACCGTTGACGATCAGCAGCTCACCGCCGTGGGCGGCAACGCCAACGTCGCGCGCCTGGTCAACGCCGACCGTACCGTCGGCCAAGGCGCGGAACTCGATCTGCAGGCGTGGCTGACTGATCGCCTGTACGTCACCCTGGGCGCCAGTTACAACGACACCGAGATCCAGGACACCAGCCTGGCGGTGTTCGGCTGTGGCGGCGGTTGCACTATGCGCGACCCGGCAGGTTCAGTGGCGGGCACGTTCCTGATCGACGGCAACGCGTTGCCGCAGGCGCCGAAGCATGTCTACAACGTCACCGCCCGCTACGGCATCCCGACCAGCCACGGCGAATTCTTCGCGTACACCGACTGGGCCTACCGCAGCAAGGTCAATTTCTTCCTGTACGAATCGACCGAATTCACCGGCGATCCGCTGCTCGAAGGCGGTCTGCGCGCCGGCTACAACTGGAACGACGGCAATTACGAAATGGCCGTGTTCGGCCGCAACATCACCGACGAAGAAGCCATCGTTGGCGGCATCGACTTCAACAACCTCACCGGCTTCCTCAACGAGCCGCGCACATGGGGCGTGGAGTTCAAGGCGAAGTTCTGATCGCAAGCGCGCATTCGATCTCGACCGAAGCGCGGAAAAACGAAACCCGGCCTGCAGCGATGCAGGCCGGGTTTTTTTATCGCATGCCGACCGCGGGCGCTATTTCTTGGGGAAAGCAGCGTTCACTACGGCGTGCGTGGACTCAGCGCTTGTCGTTGCCGGTCTTGCCGCTGCCGGACTTGTCGCCGCCGGTCTTCTGGTCGTCGTGCTTCTCGCCCAG
>JAYUUH010000515.1:0-8420 GCA_043754745.1 Lysobacter sp. | reverse complement strand
CTCACTTGACGCCCGGTTTGCGCCGGCATCCGGCGCATGCTGCCCGCAGCATCCCGGATCGACGATGGCCCCTATCACGGCTTCGGACCGCCTCCGTTTGGCAGCGCTGGATATTGCCCTCGCCCCGCACCGGTGTTCCCTGTTAGGATTCGGGTCTTGCCCGTCATCAGCGGGTATTGGTCCCGGAGAGCCTCTGTAATGACCCGTCTGCTCGAGATCCTGATTTCCCTGGCGATCGTCGCCGCGCTGTTCCTCGTCGTCGGCCTCGTGCTGCCGTCCAGCCGTTACCTGGTTGAGCGGATCGAGACGAACCGCAAACTGACCATCGTCTACGACACGCTGAACAATTTCAGCCGTTTCAAGGATTGGAACCCGATTCCGCTCCGCGACCCCAAGATGGAGAGCCGCATTTCCGGGCCTGGATCCGGCGTCGGCGCCGAATTCCATTACGACTCCAAGAACTCGCAGGTGGGCAGCGGCAGTTGGAAGATCGTCGAGAGCGTGCCGAACGAAATGGTCGCGATCGCCATCGAGAACGACCGCCAGGGCAACAACAAGCGCACCGAGTTCAAGCTCAAGCCGACCGGCAAGAACAACCGCAACGTCGAAATCAGCCAGAGCTACAAGGTCGATTACGGCTGGAATCTGTTCGGTCGCTACGCCGGTCTGTACGTGCGCAGCCACGTCGGCGACGATATGAAGTTCGGTCTGGGCAAACTCACGAACATGCTGGCCTCGATTCCGAACATCGACCATGCCGTCTATGGCGACAAGCTGACCGGCCTCGCGGTCGTGCAGGTTCCCGCCGAGCATCTGCTGTTCGTGCCCGCCGGCACGCTCGAGTTCAAGGATGAAGTGATCGAGAAGTCGATGGTCGCCAACATGGAGTGGATCAACCGCACGATCGCCGCCAACGGCCTGGTCGCCGCAGGTCCGATGCGCATCGTCACCAGCGAGCAGGGCCGCGAAAGCTATACCTTCGACGTCGCCGTACCGGTCCGCAAGGCCGACACCGCCGAAGCCGCCGCCACCGCTTCGACCGAACTCACGGGTCTGACCCTGCAGGGTCCGGTGAAGTACCAGCTGCTTCCGGCGCGTCGCGCGGTGAGCGGCAAGTTCATCGGTTACCTCCGCGAGCTCGAGAACGTGCGCAACGCGCTTCGCGCCTGGTCCGCGCCGCGCGGGCTCGAAGTCGCCGACCGTCCGTACGAGGTCTACGACAGCGGCATCGATGGCGCGTTCACTGAAGATGGGCAATTCACCGCTTACTGGCAGATCAAGTAAGCCGGCGGCCCAGATCAAAGAAGCGTATGTCCGCATCCGTCGAAGTGTTCCCGAAGCGCCGCATCCTGCGGCGCTTCGCGTTTGCGGGTTCATTGCGTGCGGCCAAGCCGGGAATGCGATGACGGTGAGGCCGCGCCGATTGCACCGCATCCTGGCCGCCACCGGCGCCGTGCTGGCAGCGGCAGGCGTCGGCCTGTCGGCCTACGCCGCGCACGGCGCCGAGGGTGTCGCGCGCGCAAGCCTGCAATCGGCCGCGCTGTTCGCGCTGGCCCACGGCATCGCACTGACCGCGTTGTCCTCGCATACCCCGCGCCGCCTTGGCACGCTCGCGTTGGCGATGCTGCTGCTTGGCGTGCTGTTGTTTTCCGGTTCGCTGGCAGCGGCGCACTTCTTCGGCACGCCGACGCGGCTCGCGCCGATGGGCGGTTCGATGATCATGCTCGGCTGGCTGCTGTACGCCGTCGATGCGTCCAGACGCTGATCGAGGAAGCCATGCCACGATACGCCCGCGGATTCGACACCCAGGCCGCCTTCGAGCATCTCGCCAGGTGCGACCGCAGGCTCGGTGCCTGGATGAAGCGCATCGGCGCGATCGATCCCGATCCGCGCTGGCGCAAACCCTTCGATCCGGTCGACGCGCTGGCGCGGGCGATCCTTTATCAGCAGCTCAGCGGCAAGGCCGCGGCGACGATCGTTGGGCGCGTCGAAACCGCGATCGCCAGCGACCGTTTCCACTGCGATACGCTGGCGCGTTGCGACGACGCGACCATTCGCGCCTGCGGCGTGTCCGGCAACAAACTGCTGGCGTTGCGCGATCTCGCCGCGCGCGAGGCCCGCGGCGAGATTCCGGCCTTGCGTCGGATGTCGACGATGGACAACGACGCCATCGTCGAAGCTCTGGTGCCGGTGCGCGGCATCGGCCGCTGGACGGTCGAGATGATGCTGATGTTCCGGCTGGGCCGTGCCGACGTGCTGCCGATCGACGACCTCGGCATCCGCAAGGGGGCGCAGATCGTCGACAAGCTCGACGCGATGCTGCCGCCCAAGCTCCTGGCCGAACGCGGCGAACGCTGGGGGCCGTACCGCACCTACGCCAGCCTGTATCTGTGGCGGATCGCGGATTTCGACGCGGAGGCGAAAGCGGCGACGAACGCGCCGACCAAACGTTCGCAGGACTGAATCCTGCCCATCGAATGCTGCGCTCAGCGCGGCAGGTAGGTTTCCCACAGCCGGTTGCGGAACCGCCTTTGCGGATCGATCCGCGCTTTCAGCGCCGCGAATGCGTCCGCCTCCGGATAGGCGCGCGCGAACTGTTCCTTCGTCGCATGCAGCCGATAAGGCAGGTAGTAGCGTCCGCCCATGCCGAGCGCGGCATCGATCAATTGCCTGGTCCATCGCGCCGAGTCGGCGTCCGCCCAGCGCGAGGACCGCTGCTTGTGATACAGCACGAACGAGAACACGTCGCGAGGCGCCCAGCGCATCAGCGTGCCGGGGTCGGCCGGCGAATGGCGGATCGATACATTCAGTGCATTGACTTCGTGCGCGAGCAGGATCCGTTGCAGCAGATTCGCGAAGCCCATGAAATTCTCCGGCGGAATGAAATATTCCTGCAGCAGATAGGTCGAGAACCTCCGCGTGCGCGGCTCCAGCGCATCGGCGTCGAGGCTGGCTTCGCGGTTGCGCCAGACCACCGGACATTCCTGCAGCTGCCGTCGCGTGAGCTTGCGCTCGCGCACCGCGTCGCCGTACGGCAGTTCCGACGCCGCCCAGATCAGGCTTTGTTCGTGGCCGTAATCGCGATCGGCGGGGACCAGCCGTTCGGCGACGGTGGTCGGCGCATCGGTGCGTCGCCAGGTGATCGCGAGCGGATGGCCGTAATGCGGCGGGGCGAGGTCGGCATTGTGCAGCACGGCATCGTCGCGGCCGACGATGTTCTCGCGGAACCAGTTCGGATAATCGGCGAGTGCGACGAACTCCGCTTCGCGCGCGATGCGGCCGTTGCGATCCAGTTCGAGTTCGACCTCGGTGATGACGCCCAGCCCGCCGTAGCCGCCGATCGCCGCATGGAACAGCGCCGGCTGCGATTCGCGGCCGAGATCCAGCACTTCGCCGTCCGCGGCGACCATGCGCAGCGCGACGATGCTGTTCGCGATCGGACCCTTGCCCACGTAACGGCCGTGCCAGTTCACCGACACCGAGCCGCCGACGGTGAAATTGCTGTAACTCTGCATGATCGCGACCGACAGATCGTGCGGGTCGATCAGCGCCTGCAGCTCGCGCCAACGCATGCCCGCCTGTACGCGCACGCGGCGGTTGGCGACATCCAGATGCAGCAGCCGGCGCATGCCGCGCATGTCGAGATGTAGCGAATCCGGCCAGACCGTCTGTCCGCCCATGCTGTAACGTCCGCCGCCGATCGAGACCGGCGCAGCGCTGCGCGACAGCGCGGCCGACACTGCTTCAGTCGATCCGGGGCGCAAGCTCGCGGCGACTTCGGTGCGGTCCAGTTGACTGACATCGTGGATGCGCCGCGCGTCGTCGTTGCGACGACAGGATGCGGCGGTTGCGACGATGGATGATGCGGCAATCAATCCGCCGGCGAGGCGTCGGCGCTGCGGGTCGTGGGTCATGTCCACGCGGGCGCCGTCGGGATCATTATCGATCACAGCCGTATCGATCACGACCGCATCGGTCGGCGCGCGCATCGATCAAGGCGCCTGCCAGCACCAGTGCCATGGCTCGTAGACGATGCCGTGGGGATTGTCGCGCGGGAAACTCATGATGAAGCCATGGCCGCCGGCCTGCGCCTGCAGCCAGGCGAACGCGGCGGTGCGTTCGAACGATTCCTCCGCCGGCGGCTCGCCGGGCGTGCCGATATCCAGCGCGCGACCGCTGTGATGTTCGCTGTACCCCGGCGCGGCGTTGACGGTGAGGATGTCGGGGACCGGGATGCCGCGCGCGCGTTTGCGCTCGAAAATGCCCAGTTGGTAATCGTGGCTGCGATAGCCGGAGATCGCGTCCAGCACGATGCCGTCGCGCAGCGCGGCGGCATGCAATCGCGCCCGCGCGCGCGCCGCGCCGGGATGCAGCCACAGCGGACGACGGTAGCGGTCGAAGCCGGCATGCGCCAGCCATCGGGGTTCGGGCACCAGCGGCAGGCCGCTGCGTGCGCTGTAGTCGTCCGCATCCAGATCCAATGCATCCAGGCGTTCGCGCAGCGCGTGCAGCGGCAGGGCTCCGGGCGCGCGCGCGTCGGCGTGCGGCGCGAGCGAATCGATGGCGTCGAGTGCAGCATCGATGCCCGGTTCCCGGGTCCAGTGCGGATCGAGCGCCATCCAGCCCTGCGCCAATTCGGCGGCGAGATAGCGGCCGTCGCGCTTGCGCCGCAGCACCCAACGCGCGCCGGCGACGATGCGCGCATCGCGATTGCTGCGCGCGGCCAGCAGCCAGGCCGGCCACGCTTCGATCCGGGCGGTATTGAGCAGGATGCGGGGCAGGGGACGCATCGGCACAGGTTAACGTCGCTAGCCGGGCTCCGCCACGTTCACGCGGTCGTCATTCCGGCTTTTGCGCCGTGATCCACGCCGCGACATCGGCGATCAACGCTGGCGAGACGTGTCCGAGCGTCTGGTATTCCTGCAGATTGCCGTCGCCTTCGCCGGGAATCCCGAGATGGTTCAGTGTCTCGTACAGCTTGAAGCTCACCCGCGGAGTGTCGTGGAAGGCGGCTCTCCAGCCCTGCCAATCGGCATCGACCACTTGGATATCGCGCGCGCCCTGCAGGATCAGCATCGGCTGTGCGATGGCCTTGGCTTCGGCGACCGCATCCACCGCTTCGACGCTGCGCCAGTACGCGGGCGCCAGGCCCATCGGCGACTGCGCGGCGGTCATCTCGCGGCCTTTGCGCACCGCGCTCACGCTGTCCACCAGTTGCTGGATCGCGGTGCTCTCGCTGTCGCTGACCTTGCCGTCGTTGAGGATGGCCAGACGGCGGTTCTGTTCGATCAGGATGTCGAGCAGCGGACGCGACGGCGCCGCCAGCAGGATCAGCCCGGCGATCTGCGGATCGCGCTCGCCGATCCGCGGCGCCATCATCGCGCCCTGGCTGTGGCCGAGCACGAAGATCCGTTTTGCGTCGATGTCGGGCAGTCCGCGCAGCAGCGCCACGGCCGAGACCGCGTCGTCGGTGGTTTCGAGGTCGATGGTGCCGCCGTCGGCGAACTGCTGCGGATGCGTCCTGGTGCGTTTCTCATAGCGCAGCACCGCGATGCCGCGTTCGGCGAGGCCGCGGGCGATGTCGAGCAGCGGCCGGTTTGGACCGATGGTGCTGTCGCGATCCTGCGGGCCGGAGCCGTGGACCAGGACGACCGCGGAAAATTTCTCCTTGCCGCCCGGACCTTTGCCGTTCGGCATCGCCAGCGTTGCGGGCAATGCGTTTTCGCTTTCTCCGACGGTGACTTCGGTTTCCCGATAGCTCGCGTCCTCGGGTACCGGCGGCGCAGCGCTCGCCGGTTTCGCCGCCTGCGCCGGACGGATCGCGAAACCGGAGACCTTGCGTTCGTTGTCGAAGGTGATGATCGCGGTGAGTTCGCCGCGCTCGTAGTGCAGCGGTACCGTCACCAGCGCGCCGGTGTCGCGGGTCTTCGCATCCGGCTCGCCGCGCGACTGCAGCGGACCGACCTGGGTCGCGAGCGCCTTCAGACCCTGCGCCAGTTGTTCCGCGCTGACGGCGGCGGACATGGCGGCGTCGAAACGCGCGTGCACCGCGGCGAAATCGCCGGCGTCCACCGCATCGAGCATGGTCTGCGCTTCGCGCGCCGGGTCGAAGTCCTGCGCGCCGGCCTGCGCATGCGCGCGCGAGGACAGCAGCGTGCTGATGCCGAGCAACAGCAGCAGTGCGGACAGCGCCGCCAGCCGGGCGACGACGCGTCTTTCGCCGGGACGACGACCGAGCCTGCGCTCGATCTGGTGGATGACATGGATCATGTTGTTTCTCCGGAATCGGTGGTGCTGCTGTTGTCGGGGGCGGTGCCGGACGATTTCAGCCGTCCCGCATTGCGCAGCGCGTCGCGCAGCACGTATTCGATCTGCGCATTGAGACTGCGCAGCTCATCGTCGGCCCACCGCTGCGCCGCCGCGAGGACTTCGGCATTGATGCGCAGCGGATAGGCTTTCTTTTCGCTCATGAGGGGCGTTCTTGTGCAGGACCGGCTCGGCCGCGATCAATACAGGGTGCCGGCGTTGATCACCGGCTGGGTCGAACGCTCGCCGCACAGCACCACCAGCAGGTTGCCGACCATCTGCGCCTTGCGCTCTTCGTCCAGATGCACTACGCCGTTCTTCTGCAGCGCTTCGAGCGCCATTTCGACCATGCCCACCGCGCCGGCGACGATCCGCGTGCGCGCGGCGATGATCGCGTTGGCCTGCTGGCGCTGCAGCATCGCCTGGGCGATCTCCGGCGCGTAGGCCAGATGGCTGATGCGCGAATCCAATACCTGCACGCCGGCATCCATCAAACGCTCCTGCAATTCTTCCATCAGATGCTTCGACACTTCGGCGGCGTGGCTGCGCAACGCGAACTGGCCTTCCTCATGCTGATCGTACGGGTAGCTGGTGGCCATCGTGCGTACCGCCGACTCCGACTGGATATGCACGAAACTTTCGTAATCGTCGACGTTGTAGACCGCTTCGGCGCTGTCCACGACCTGCCAGACGATGACCGCCGCGATCTCGATCGGGCTGCCGTCCAGTTCGTTGACTTTGAGTTTGCTGCTTTCGAAGTTGCGGACGCGCAGCGAAACCTTTTTCTTGCCGTAGAAGGGGTTGTTCCAGCGCAGGCCGCCTTCCTTCACGGTGCCGACATATTTGCCGAACAGGTTCAGCACGGCCGCCTGGTTGGGTTCGACCTTGTAGAGGCCGAACAGCAGGAAGAACGCAATCACTTCGATGAGTACGGCGACCGCGGCGCCGATGCCACGACCGCTTACGGCCGCGCTGGAGAGAAACAGGAAGGCGCCGGCCAACATCGCGGCCAACAGCAACAGCAGCACGGGGATGCCGGACAGCGAACGGAACGGATTCTCTTTCATGGCGCGGTCTCGAAGTGGTGGTGGTGAGTGAATGTGTGTTTGATATCAAAAAGATATCATTCAATCAATCGCATTCCGACGAAAGGCGTGTGCTTAGCGGCACGGATTCTGCAAGTGACTGATTTACAATGAAGTCTTTTCCGCCGAGGCAGCATCATGTCCAGTCCGTCCGCGCTTGAGTTCGGCACCCCGCTGTCGCCCTCCGCCATCCGCGTGCTCCTGTTGGGCTCCGGGGAGCTGGGCAAGGAAGTCGCGATCGAACTGCAGCGCTTCGGCTGCGAGGTCATCGCCGCCGACCGTTACGCGGATGCCCCGGCGATGCAGGTCGCGCACCGCAGCCACGTGCTGAACATGCTGGACGGCGATGCGCTGCGGGCGCTGATCGCCGAGGAGCGGCCGACGTTGATCGTCCCCGAGATCGAAGCGATCCACACCGAGACCCTGGTGCAGTTGGAGCGCGAGTTCGCCGAGCGCGGCACCCACACCCGGATCGTGCCGACCGCGCGCGCGGCGCGGCTGACCATGGATCGCGAGGGGATCCGCCGGCTCGCCGCCGAAACCCTGGGGCTGCCGACCTCGCCGTACCGGTTTGTCGACACGCTGGACGATTACCGCGCGGCGGTGGCCGAGATCGGCATCCCTTGCGTGGTGAAACCGGTGATGTCGTCCTCGGGCAAGGGCCAGAGCTTGGTGCGCACCGCCGAGGACATCGACAAGGCCTGGGATCATGCGCAGACCGGCGGCCGCGCCGGCGCCGGGCGCGCGATCGTCGAAGGCTTCATCGATTTCGACTACGAAATCACCCTGCTTACCGTGCGCCACGCCGGCGGCACGGATTTCTGCGCGCCCATCGGGCATCTGCAGCGCGACGGCGATTACCGCGAAAGCTGGCAGCCGCAGCCGATGTCGCCGCGCGCGCTGGAAGCCGCGCAGCGGATCGCGAAGATGATCACCGACAATTTGGCCGGCGACTTGGGTGGCTGGGGCCTGTTCGGCGTCGAACTGTTCGTGAAGGGCGACGAGGTCTGGTTTTCGGAAGTGTCGCCG
>JAYUUH010000514.1:0-8420 GCA_043754745.1 Lysobacter sp. | reverse complement strand
CCGGCGACGCCGATACCCGACGCGATGACCACGCCGGCCGCGAAGCCGGCCTTGCGTAACCATGCCGCGAAAACACCGGAAGACGGATGGATGGCCATATACGCTGGATTCCTGGGAATGAGGATGGACCAGGGCGCTGCTTAAACGCAGTGATTACTGTACGACGCAGTTGAAACTCAAGACCGCGGTATTGCTGCCTGCGGTGGCCGGCAGTGTCCCCAGGGTAATGCCGGCCGTGAGGTTGGCCACGGTCAACGGACCGGCCGGGCAGGCGCCCGCCACCGGGCTGGTGCAGGTGACTACGTTGGCCGGCGGGCAGCTCAGGCCGGCAGCCGGGACATCCTGGATCACCGCGTTGATCGCCGGGCCGGGACCGCTGTTGGTGACCGCGATGCTGTAGGTGGTCTGCGCACCCGACTCCACGGTATCCGCGGCCTGGTCGTTGGGGCCGGACAGCGGGGTGTTGGTCTTGGCAATATTCAGGTCCGCGAGGTTGGGCACGTTGCACAGCGGCAGATTCGCGAGCGACGGCGCCGTCGCTGCATTGCCGGCGTTGCCCCGGGTCCCGCCGTTGGGGACGAACTCGGTGACGGCGGCCGACAAGGTCGTGCCGTTGACGCCGGCGGTCAGGGTGCCGGCCCCTGCCGGCGAGGCGATGAACCCGCCGCCGCCGCCGCCGCCCGGGCCTTCCGATTCATTGCCGGTGATCAGCTGGCTGCCGCCATTGCCGCCGGAAGCCGACAGGCTGAGAGCCCCTGCACCGGGCGCCACCAGCACCACCGATCCGCCGCCGCCGCCGCCGCCCGGACCGTCGTTGTGCCCGGAAACCGTATTGGTCGCGGTGGCGCCGTTGGCCTGCAGACTGCCGCTGCCGGCCACCGCCGTCGCGATCACGAACACCAGACCGCCGCCCCGCGCGCCTGCGGAGGCGGCGCCGTTGTTGCCGTCGCCAGCGCCGCCGCCGCCGCCGAAGAACAGGCGGGTGTCGCCGACGATGCTGGGATTGTTGGCCAATGGACGGCCGCCGAGGCCGCCGCGCTCGCGGCGATTGTTACCGCCCCAGGCTGTATTGCCGGGCGCGGTGGTCAATGCGTCCTGGTTGTTGGAGGCAAAGGTATAACCGCCGCGACCGCCGCCGGGGGAATTGGTCGTGGATGTCAGCGTGCCATCGATATTCCACGCCGCCGCCCAGGCCGCGTTGCTGTTGTCGGGCACACCCTGGCCGGTCCAGATGCCGGTGCCGCCGTTGGCGCCGCCGCCGCCGCCGGCAGTGTGGGCATTGCCGCCGCCGCCGCCGTTGGCCGGCGCGCCGCGGTTGTAGCGGCCGCCGAGGCTGTCGTAGGTCGCCTGACTGCCGGCGATGCTCTCGCCCTTTTCGGCGCCGCTGGCGGCAGTGGCTGCGACATAGGCAGGCACATCGGTACCGGCGGCGGTGGTTTCGTTGTCGAGCGCGCCGCCGCGGAAACCGGCAGCGTTGGCGCTGATGGAGCCATTCACCGTCGCGGTGCCATCGACGATCGCGGCGACCACGCCGCCGGTGCTGCCGTTCCAGGGCTGGGCCACGATCGACGCACCGCCGTTGACGGTGAGGCTGCTGTACTGCGGCACGCGCACGACCTGCGCGCCGCTGTTGTAGGAAAAGCGCAGCGGCGCGGAGGCGCAGGCGGTACCGAGGGTGATGGTGGTGCCGCTGACCGCGGCGACGCTCACATATTCGTAGCGTCCCGCGTTGCCCAGCGCGGTCACCGCGCCGTAGGTGTTGGCGTTAGCGTTGCTGATCGTCGCGCCCTGCGCCTGATACACCAGCAGCACATCGCCGACGGTGATGCCGGCGGCGCTGGCCACCGAAAGCGCGGTGGCGCCGGCAGCCGCGCCGGCGCTGAGCGTGGTGTAGCTGTTGACGACCGTATTGGCCACGCCGACCGTAAGCGCGCCGTCCTTGCCGGGCACGCGCGCCTGCGCGGGCATCGCCATCGCAACGCACAGCGCGGTGGCTAATGCCGTCATCGTGCCCATCCGCAAAGCGTCGCGATAATTCGTCACCACTGGCATTTCGATTTCCTCATGTAGAACGCAGTTTCGTTGCTCGCCCGCCGTTCCTGCGCTTCGCCGCGAGGCATCGCCGATCGTATTGTTGATGCATGCAGCGCTTGAAGCCGTCGGTTCCGACGCGACGCGCGATCGCCGGGGATCTTGCCTGCATCGCGGACACGACCCGTTGCGATCAGGCCGTCGCCATCAATACCAGCCGACGAGATTGATGAACCAGCCTTTGTGGTCGTAATCGAAATCGGTGAGGTCGTCGCTGAAAGTAGTGAAGTTGTAGCCGCCGCCGATGCGCAGGTTCTTGCCCAGATCGCGATCGATCCCGAGCAGCGCGCCCTGGCGGTCGCCGCCGTCCTCCACGCCCAGCCAGCGATATTCGCCCAGCGCGTGCCATTTGTCGGCGAACCCGTAGCGCACCTGCCCGGCCGCGAAGGTCGCGCCCGAATCGGCCCACTGCCCCGCGAGACGGCCGAAGCGCACCTCGCCCTCGCGACGCATCAGCTTGGCGGCGTATTCCCAGTGCTGGTTCGGCTTGTAGATGCCTTCGATCGACAGCACCTGGCTGCGCTGGTCGTAGAACGCGACGTTGTCGCCGGTCTGCGGCAGCGCCGACACGTCGTACAGATACGTGTACTTGCCCAGCAGCGCCCACTTGGTGGAATCGAACGGACGCCAGGCGAAGCCGACGTTGCCTTCGATGAACTTGGCGCCGGCGCTGGCCAGCAGGTCGTCGTCGGTCTTCGAGTAATTGAAGCGCGCGGCGATGCGGAAGCTCTCGTTGACCTTGTGGGTGACGTTGTTGGTGGTCACCCACTGGTCGCGCTGTTCCGCGCCGGTGTCCCGGCGCCACTCCAGCTTGCTCTGCCACTGGGTGTCGCTGGAGGTGCGGCCGGCGCTGACGCTCACCGCGTTGCGGTCGACGTTGCCGATCGCGCGCTCCAGATTCGCCTGCTGCAGCGTGAAACCGAGGGTCCAGCCCACACCCGGATAGAAGTCCATGCCGAAGGTGTGGGCCAGGCCGGATTCGTTCGGCGCCTTGAGGAACTGGCTTTCGTTGAACACGTTGACCTGGCTCGACAGCCGCCAGCGCTGGCCCAGCGTCCAGCCGGCATTCTGGCGGTCGTTGAACAGCGGGTCGTAGTCGGTGCGGTCGGTCGAATAGGTGTAGCCGCCGTAGAGCGTGTGTTCGGGACTGATCCGGTATTCGCCGTTGACCTGCGCCGAGTCGCCGCGGTCGCCGGTGGTGACTTCCGCGCCGACGCTGGACAGGTCGCCGAACAGATATTTGCCGCCGAGGGTCAGCGCATCGTTGTCGACGTAGTTGCCGCTGTCGTCGTCGACGGTGACCTGCGCGGTGCCGTAGACGTCGAGGCTGCTGCCGAACCGGTGCTTGTACTGCAGCGCGGCGAGCGTGCCGACGGCGTCGCCGGAGACGCGCTCTTCATCGACGCGGCGCAGTTCGGCGGCAAGGCTGTTGTGGTCGTTGATCCGCCACTCGCCGGTGACCTGGGTCTGGGTCAGGGCTTCGCTGCCGCGTTCGGCGCGGCTGTAGCGGCTACGCACGTTGACGTTGGGCGCGAACTGGCCCAGCACTTCGGCGCCGTGTTCCTGGATGTCCACACCGGTGTCGAAACGGCCGACCGAGAAGCCGGCGTCGACATCGCGCCACCAGGCGCCCGCCGACCAGTCGAGGGTCGTCCAGCCCAGCTCCTTGAAGTTGACGCGGGCTTCGACCGCACGCGCATCGCCCTTGCGGGCGCCGAGTCCGGCATTGGTTTCGGTGAAGCTCAGACCGCCGTTGTCGGAATAGAAGATCGGCGCGCTGGTCGCTTCGGTGCGGCTCTGTTCGAGTTTCAGATACGTGCCGCGGCCGGCCTGCAGGGTCAGGTCGAGACCCTTCAGCGCGTAGTCGTTACCGGCGCGGTTCTCGTCGATCCAGGTGGCGCCTAAAGCAACGTGATCGCCGAACCAGTGCTTGCCCCGAAAACCGGCGGTGAACTCGTCGGCGTCGAAACCGTTGGGCACGTATTCGTAATCGATCAGCAGCACCTGTGCGAAACCGTCGAGCGGCGTGTCGCGGGTGAGCGTGGGGATGTTCTCGCGGGTGATCTGCGACAGCGGACGGGTCAGCAGCACGCGGCCCTGGAACTCGTCGATCTCGTAGTCGGCGCCGCGGGCCAGATCGACGCGACGTTCGACGCGGCCGGTGGTGCCGTCGCGCACTTCCAGCACGAGGCGGTCCGAGCCCGGCAGCACGTCGGTGTGCTTGAGGTAGTACAGGCTGCCGCCGGTGCCGAGGAATTCGCTGTGGCCCGGCGCGGTCTGCGCTTCGGAGCCGAACAGCTTCACTTCGCTGCCGGGTTCGCCCAGCGCGGTTGCGCGGCGCGAACGCCACGACAGCGCGCCGCCGTACAGCGAACGCGAATACTGGCCGTACTCAGTGCCCGTAATCCCGGTGTTGTAGTTGCCCCACAGCGCCTGGTTCTTGTCCCAGTCGACGCGGATATACAGGCGGCCCTGGGTGTCGACATCGCGATAGGTCGTGGAGTCGTCGCCGTAGACCGGATAGTAGGCGTCCGGATCGAGACGGCGGAACACGTCCTGCGGATCGGCGTCCCAGAAACCCTTGAAGAGTTCGGAGACTTCGCGTTCCTGGGTGTCGGCCTGGGCGGTGATCAGGTATTTGCCCTTGACCTTGCCCTTGAGATAGAACGCGAGCCGGCCTTCGACCAGAAAGTTGTCGTCGTAACGCTCGTCGCCGGCCAGCGGTTCGATCGAGCCAGTGACGTTGCCGCTGGACAGCGTGAGGTCGGCGATGGCAACCGCGAACATGTATTTCCCGCTGACGTCGATGTCCAGACGGCGGTTCAATGCGTCCCGATCGGGGCCGCGCAGTTCGATGTCGAAGCCGTGGCGGCCCACGGGCACCAGATATTCCGCGACCAGCTTGCGCTGCAGATCGACGGGATGGCTCTGGCCGTTGATCCTGACGCTGTAGCCGTCCGGAAGATCGCGGCCCTGGATGCGGATGCGCGAACCGTAGATCGGGATGTTCTGCTGGCGCAGCGAGTTCTCGCCGAAGATGCCTTCGACCAGACTGCGCTGCTCGGCTTCCTCGGCGCTGAGCGCGAGGCCGCTGCTGCGTTCCACCGACTGGCGCAGGATCTGGTTGCCGCGCTCGACTTCATCGGGCGCGACCAGTTGCATGCGCCGCGGATAGGTTTCGTCGACGCTGCCGTCGGCGGCGTAGGCACGGGCGAGATAAAGCAGCTCGTCGCCGGCGCGGGCTTCGAAGCCCGCCGGCAGCGCGCCGTCCCATTCGACATCGCTCACCGCGCCCACCGGCAGATCGACCTTGGCCAGCGGCGTCACCAGATCGGTGTCGCTGGCGCGGTAGACCAGCACTTCGACGCGCTGGATGAAGGCCGGGTAGTTGCTGAAGGCGTAGAAGCGGACGGGTTTGGTGATCCGGCCGCCGTCGAACGCCACGCGCGACGGCGCCGACAGATTGAATTGCGGCTGGCCGAGGTTGGGATCTTCGGTGGCCCAGATCACGCCGCCGCCCGGCACATCGGTCGACCAACGACCGATCGCCAGCGCCTGGCCAGGCTGCAGGTCGACGTCGCGCTTCGTATCGACGCGTTCGGCTTCCACCGTCACCCGGCGATCGGGCTGCAGGGCGCTTGCATCCGGTCGGTCGGTGGTGGCGCCGGTCAGCGGCCGCTCTTCGCCGCGGGTGCGGATCTTGAACAGCACGCCCTCGTCGGACGCGCAGCCTTCGTTGCCGCATCGGGTGCTGTCGATGGAGGCCGGCGGCGGCGAAGTCTGCTGCGCCGAAGCGTTCGCGGCGAGACCCCCGGCAAGAATGCCGATCAGGGTGTAATCGAGCAGTTTCATCTTCATCCGTACGCCCCTCACTGGCCGTTCATGCCGGCAGGGGCTGCCGGATCTTCGTTGAAATCGACGCGCAGCCTGCTACGCATTTCCGTCGGCAGTGCTTCCGCGATCGCCTCGTACACGGCCTTAGCACGGCGCATGCCAAGAGCCACGTTGTAATCCTCCGCACCGCGTTTGTCGGCGTGACCGACCACCGCCACCTGGGTGACGCCGCGCGCCTGCAGCGATTCGGCGATCTGGCGGATCAGCGGCAGGTACTGCGGCTTGATCCGGGCGCTGTCGGTATCGAACAGCACCGTTCCCAGCACCGGCGTCTCGCTCAACGTCACCAGCGTGGTCGCGGCATCGCCGACGACCGTGCGCAGGCTCACCGGCGTCGCTGCCGCCACGTCGGGCGACAGGCGTTCGACCAGCGCCTTGCGCAGCGCTTCCGCCCGCTTGTAAGCCAGCGCCTCCGATTCGGCGTCCGCCTTGATCACCACCTCACCGCGCCCGTAGCGCTGCGCGGTCTCCGCCATCTTGTCGATGGCGGTGGTGTATTCATCGCGGATCTCGGCGCTGCCCGGCGCGAACATCACCGAACCCATTTCCATCTCGACCGTGCGCTCGCCGCCTTCCAGCACTGTCTGCGGCATCTTCACGCCGAAGTCGAAGCGGGTCGGCAGGCCCGGGGTCACGCGGCGCACCAACGGGTTGTCGGTGGTGAACGTGCTGCCCGGCGGCAACGTGGCCGGATCAACCTTGAGGATGATGTTGCGACCGCGTTCGCGACCGCCGTCGATGCCCACCAGGCGGTAGCGGCCGTACTGGTCGGTCTCGACCAGCAGACCTTCCACCGAGGCGACGCGCACGCCGGGAATGCCGCGCTCGTCGATGCCGGTGTTGGCGATCACATAGTCCACCTGGTAGCCGGCGGCCACTTGGCTGACGCGGCGCTCCACCGTCGGCTCGGCCGCGTTGAGGCCCTTGGCCGAGTCGCCGCTCTTCTCGACGCGGGTGCTGCCATCGGCGGCCATGCGCACGGTGACGCCCTGCGTCGAAGTCAGCACGAAGTCGTCGGTGAAGCGCAGTTCGCGCAGCGTCTGGCGGATCACGACCGCGTGCTTCGCGACCGGATCGGCTTCGGACTGACGCGCAGTGATCGCGCCCACGTCGATACCGCGGAGCATCGGCGCGCTGGCGTCGGCCTGCGGCGTCGGGCCGGTGCCGCGATCGACCGTGGTCGAACCCGGCACGTAGGCATCCGCCGCGAAACCGCCCTGGACACGAACGCCTGCGAGGGCGGCCGCATCCTGCCACTGGTCGCCATCGCGGTCGTTCCAGACCGTACCGACGATCAGCGAGTCGTCCAGCACCGGATCGGACACCATCTGCACGTTCGCGGTGGCCACGTTCGAGACCACGCTGCCGTCGTCCTCCACGTACGCGCTGTTGGTATGGACGCCCGCACGGACGCCGGCGCCGACACGCAGCAGGTAGGTGATGGTGGCGCGGCCTTCGGCAACGATGTCGAGCTGGTCGACCCGGATCGGGTACGCCCCAACCAGACGACCCGCGTTGTCGGCATCGGCCACCGCCAGCGAACCCTCGACGTAGGTGAAACCCGCAGGCGGCGTATCGATCAGCGTGCCATCGGTCATTGGCGTCAGACTGGTGTTGTCCAGCGTCAGCGTGTAGCGGACCAGATCGCCGACATTCACATCGCGCGGGCTGGCGGTCTTGACGATGCGGATCGCGGCCGGCGCGCCGTTCACGGCGACCACGGCGGTGCTGGTGGAGCTCACCGTCTGGGTCGATGTGGACGACGTGGCCGTGGCGGTCACCACGTTGTCGAGCGTGCCGCCCGCCGCCGCTTCCGCCGGCGTCACGGTATGCGTGTAGGCGTTGCAGGTCGCGGTCGCGCTCGGCGCCAGCGTGGTCGGCGTACAGGTCAACGTCGTCGGCGTACCGCCTTCGAAGCCGTCCACCACCGTCAGGTTGGTCAGGGTCACGTTGCCGTTGTTGCGCACGCTCACCGCGTAGGTGATCACGTCGCCTGCGTCGGCCATGCCGACGATGCCGCCATCGGTGGTCAGGGTCGCGGTCTTGGTCGCGACGATGAGCGGGGAGCGGGCGATCGGCGTGCTCGTCGTATCCGGCGGGCTCGTCGTCGTACCACCGCCCGGCGGCGTGCCGGTCACGGTCGCGCTGTTGTTCACCGTGCCCGCATCGACCTCGGCCTGCGTGATCGTGTGCGTCCCGGTGCAGATCGTGCTTGCGCCCGGAGCCAGCGTCGTCACCGGACAGGTCGCCGGTGCGTCCAACTGCGCATCGTTCACGACGATCCCGGTCAGCGGCACGTTGCCGGTATTGGTCACCAGGAAGCTGTAGGCGATCGTGCTGCCTGCAGCGTTGCCTGATGGCGTACCCGCAGTCTTGTCCACCGTCAGCGCAGGCGCAGCTACCAGTGGCGTGCTCGTCGTATCCGGCGGGCTCGT
>JAYUUH010000513.1:0-2843 GCA_043754745.1 Lysobacter sp. | reverse complement strand
GTGGCGATCCTGCTGGGCGCCTCGCTGGCTTCGTCCATGTCGGCATTCCGCTACCAGCCCGCATCGCAGCGGCTGCCGCTCGGCTATGAACTCTACGGTCTGCTGCGTCTGCTCGGGCGTTTCCAGGAAGCCCGCGGCTGCGGCAAAGGGCTGCATCTCGACGACATCAGCCAGCTCGAACCGATGCTCACCGATGCGCTGCTGCAGCAAATGCTGCAACAATTGAGCGGCATCGGTCTGCTCAGCCGCGCCGAATCCGGCGAATGGCTGCTCGCGCGCGATCTCGACGATCTTCCGCTCTCCGAACTCTACGAAGCCTGCCAGTTGCGCATCCCGGTCGCCGAAGCCTGGTTGCCCGCGCGCGAGGACGCGCTCGGCGAAACCGCGGTGTCCGCGCTCGACGAACTGCGCATCCCCCTGCGCGACCTGCTCCGCAAGCCGGTCGCTTCGATCTACCGCAAGGATCCCCGATGAATTCCATGCGCTGTCTGCTGCTGTGCCTGCTGCCATCCCTGTCGCTCGTGCTGGTCGCGTGCAAACCCGATGTCGCCGCGGAATCGGAATCGAAGACTCCCGTGCCGGCAAAACCACAATCGCCCGCACCCGAGCCCACCGCGGAGTCGTCCGCGCCGCAGACGCCATCGCTGAAGATCGCCACGCTTGACGGCGCGCAGTACGACCTCGCGTCCAAGCGCGGCGGCTGGGTGGTGGTGAATTTCTGGGCGACCTGGTGCGCGCCGTGCATCAAGGAAATGCCGGAGCTGGATGCGTTCGATGCCGGGCGCGAGGACGTCGAAGTGCTGGGCCTCGCCTACGAGGAGATCGCCGTGGACGAGATGCGCGCCTTCCTCGAAAAGCGCCCGGTGAAGTATCCGATCGCGCTCGTCGACACCTACGACCCGCCGGCGGATTTCCCGACGCCGCGCGGATTGCCGATGACCTACGTCATCGCGCCCGACGGCAAGATCGCGAAAGCATTCATGGGTCCGGTGACGCAGGCGGATCTCGCCGCGGTCATCGACGGCAAGGGCGCCCCGGGCTGATGGCATGACGGCCGCGCGCTTCTTCATCCGCGGCCGGGTGCAGGGCGTCGCGTTCCGCGTACACACCCGCGCGCAGGCGCTCGCGCTCGGGCTGCGCGGGCATGCGCGCAACCTCGACGATGGTCGCGTCGAGGTGCTGGCCGTCGGCGACGCCGGGGCCATCGAATGTCTTGCCGCATGGCTGCTGCACGGTCCGCCATCGGCGCGGGTGGATACCGTCCATCGCGAGGCCGTCGAACCGGCGTCCGATCCTTCGGGATTCGCGGTCGGTTGATGTCGGGGCGGCATGCCAGCCCCGCCAAGCGCATGACGTCATGACGCCGGGGCATTAGACCCGGGAGAGGCCGCGTGCCAACAATCCCTACACGATGAGTAGGCATTGTTGATCAGGACGTCGCCCCCAGCCATGTTGACCATGAAAGCCAAGTACGCGCTGCGCGCCATGAGCGAGCTTGCGCGTTCCGAGCAGACGCTGCTGCAGGCGCATGAACTTGCCACGCGCTGCCGCGCGCCCGGCAAGTTCCTGGAAGCGATCCTGGTCGAACTGCGCGGCGCGGGGTTCGTCGAGAGCCGGCGCGGGCAGCGCGGCGGCCACAGGCTGGCCCGTCCATCGGAACAGATCATGATCGGCGACCTCATCCGCGCGATCGACGGGCCGCTGGCGCCCGTGCGCTGCGCCAGCGTCACCGCATACGAACCGTGTCGCGACTGCCCCGATCCCGATGCCTGCGCGCTGCGGGCGTTGATGCGGGAGTCGCGCGATGCCCTTTCCCGGGTGCTGGACAGTCGTAGTCTGCGCGACTTCGCCGGCGCCGACGCGCCACCCGCCACGCCGCACTGACGGAGACTGCCATGAAGGAACGAAACGAACCGCCGCCGATCGAACCCGCCCAGGTCCAGAACGTCGCCGGCATTCCACCGGTGAATTCGCCCTTGAGCGACCACGAACGCGCGGTGATCGCCGCCCTCCGCGACATCGCCTACGGCGAGATCGAGGTGGTGGTGCATAACACGCGCATCGTGCAGATCACCCGCAGCCAGAAATTCAGGTTCAGCGATCGCTGATCCGCGTCGCAAGCCAGTTGTATCCATCCGGTTGTACCCATCCGGATCCATCGCAATCCCGCAGTACACCATCTGTATTTTCCAGCGCAGACCGGACCGCCGGACGCGCGACTATCCTTACGGAGTCGACGATGTCCGCATGTCCGCCGCGCGCCGCAGCGCGCACGCCATCCCTGCGCTTTCTAGTTGCTCACCTTCTGCCATCGCCATCGCTTTGGCCCTGGTCGCGCCCAATGCCCACACCGATGATTCGCCGCAATCGATCCAGGCGCTGGCCAACTACACCCGGGCCACCTTCAAGCAAGGCGCCGCGGCGGGCGCCGATCGCGAAGACGAAAAATCGATCTTCACCCGCGCGCAATTCTCTTTCTGACGCTCATCCGAGAACGCATCCATGAATGTCTCCATCAAATCCCTGTTGCTCGGCGTCGCCCTGTCCGGCGCGGTGCTGCTGCCGACGACCGCGCAGGCGGCCGACACCGAATTGCTCAACGTGTCCTACGACCAGACGCGCGAGTTCTACGCCGAAGTCAACGAACGCTTCGCCACCGATTGGAAGCAGCAGACCGGCGAAACCCTGAAGATCCGCGCATCGCACGGCGGGTCCGGCAAGCAGGCGCGTTCGGTGATCGACGGCCTCGAAGCCGATGTCGTCACCCTCGCGCTGTCGGCGGACATCGATGCGATCGTGCAGAACGGCAAACTGCTGCCGGCGAACTGGCAGTCGCGCCTGCC
>JAYUUH010000512.1:0-8464 GCA_043754745.1 Lysobacter sp. | reverse complement strand
GCAGCCGACTTCCGCGCCGCTGATCGACGCGTTTTCCTTGTAGAGGATGCCGATGGCCGAGGCGGTGAGCATGAAGTCGAACACGCCCTGCTCGTTGGCGCCGGGGCAGAAACGGTCGTAGTAATGCAGCACCGACGGAATGATGCCGGCGGCGCCGTTGGTGGGCGCGGTGACGACCCGGCCGCCGGCGGCGTTTTCCTCGTTCACCGCCAGCGCGTACAGATTCACCCAGTCCAGCACCGTGAGCGGGTCGCGCATCGCCGCTTCCGGCTTCGAGGACAGTTCGGCGTGCAGCGCCGGTGCGCGGCGGGTGATGTGCAGCCCGCCGGGCAGCACGCCGACTTCGCGGATGCCGCGCTGCACGCAGGCCTGCATCGCGGTCCAGAGTTCGCGCAGGTTCTGGCGGATTTCGGTGCCGGAGCGCCACGCGTGTTCGTTCGCGAACATCAGATCGGCGATGTTCAGGCCGTTGCGTTCGCATTGATCGAGCAGTTCGGCGCCGCTGTGGAACGGATAGGGCAATTCGGTGGTGTCGGCGACGATGCGGTCTTCGGCCGCCTCGTCCTGGTTGACCACGAAGCCGCCGCCGACGGAATAGTAATCGCGGGTAGCGATGATGTCTCCGGCGCCGTCGTAGGCGGTGAAGCGCATGCCGTTGGTGTGGAACGGCAGTTTCTGGCGTTTGTTCATGATGAGATCCTGCTTCTCGTCGAAGCCGATCTCATGGCGGCCGAGCAGGCGGATCTTCTTTTCGCCGCGGATGCGGGCCAGCGCATTGGGGATCAGGTCGGGATCGACCTCGTTCGGCCAGTGGCCTTCCAGACCCATCAGCAGCGCCTTGTCGGTGCCGTGGCCGCGACCGGTCAGCGCGAGCGAACCGAACACTTCGGCGCGGATCCGCGCAGTGCGCGCGAGGTGGCTGCCACCGCCGTTCCCGCCCGGGGCGTCGCCGCTTTCGTCCAGCCAGCGGTGGACGAAACGGCAGGCGGCGCGCATCGGCCCGACCGTATGCGAGGAGCTTGGTCCGATACCGATCTTGAACAAGTCGAACGTACTGACGCCCATGCGTGTATCCCGGTGCCGATGCGCCCGGATGTGTTCCCGGCGCGTGAGGGCCGTATTCTATGCCGCATCGCGCATACCCACCGACGCCCGCGTATGGTTCACCGTCGCTCTTCCCGATTCCTCCTCTTCCAGCGCGACGATTGTCATCTGTGCGATCTGGCGCTGGCGGTGATGGCCGATGCGCGCTTCCCGGCATTCGAGAGCGTGTTCATCGACGAAGACGATGCGTTGGAAGCCGCGTACGGCCATCGCGTGCCAGTATTGCGCGACGACGCCAGCGACATCGAGCTGGACTGGCCGTTCGATGCCGGCGCGGCGGCTGCGCTGGTGGCCGGGTGAATGAGCGACGCAGCAGCCCCGTTACGCGTGCTAGCGTGCACCCGGGATGCCGCAGGGAGCGCTTCGATGAAAACGGCAATACAAATCGCGGGCAAGCGTTCGACAACGAAGCTGCGCTGGGGACTGGTCGCGATGGCGTCGGCGGTGGCCGCCGCCGGGTGGGCGTCGGCCGTGGGCCGCGATGCGCCCGGGCAGGATGAACTGCTGCCAATGCACGACGACTTCGTGTTGGCGTTCGTGCAGAGCGAGGGTTTCGGCAGGATGCGCGTCACGCCGATGATGCGGGTCATGCATGGCTATCGAACCCGCGGCGAAACGCCGCTGTGGGTGCAGGATCTGCAGCTGATCGGCATCGCCCGGCACGATCCGCCGATGGTGTTTTCCTCTGCGTTCCAGGGCTTCCAGCACACCGAGGAAGGCATGGCGCTACCGCCGCGCCGCGAGGGCCGGCCCTTGACCGACGCGGAGCGCGCCGATGTGCGCGCGCTGGAGGACGGGCAGCGTCTCGTGACGCATCCGCAAGCCGATGCGCTGCGAGTGACCGGGCCGATCCGTGCCGGCGACGAATGCCTGGGGTGTCACAAGGACAAACGCGCCGGCGATCTGCTCGGCGCGTTCGTGTATACCCTGCGCCCGCTGCCGGACGCGCCGCCGGCGCGCTGAGTCGCAGACTCATGCAAACCTGCGTACGGATCTTTCAGGCATACCAGGTGTTGGTGATCGACGACCTCTGGATGCCGGCCTTCACGCCGATCGGATCGTTCTGTTTCATGCATTCGATGGCGCGGGCCAAGTCCTGGACCTGCGCCGTCAGCGACACGTGATAGGGATAACCCGGATTGCGGCGGGGATGCGCCTTCACTTTCATCCGCGTGATCTGGATCCCGCAGTGCAACTGCTCTTCGAGCCGCGGGGTGAAATCCCGGGCCCAGGCGATCGGATCCTTGATCCAATACGTGGCCACCAGCCGCGTCTGTCGTGCTTTCTGTTTCATGGCGCCCCCATCCGATGAATGTGGGGCGATTGTAGGCACCTACGTCGGGTCGCTGTCGAGATGTCGGCGGCCCGCCCTCGGGGTGCCCGGAAGGGAGGGCGTTCGCAGATCGGCTCGCAGTCGGCTTATTTCGTCTGCAGGACGACCTTGGTCGTGATCCTAATTTCGTTC
This sequence comes from Lysobacter sp., assembly GCA_043754745.1. Taxonomy (GTDB): domain Bacteria; phylum Pseudomonadota; class Gammaproteobacteria; order Xanthomonadales; family Xanthomonadaceae; genus Lysobacter_I. The sequence continues at coordinate 5,895 of JAYUUH010000512.1, read as the reverse complement.
GGAATGACCTTGGTATCGGCCCAGTCGCCGCCGCCGACGCCGAAATCGAGGCGTTTGACCACGGCGGTACCGTTGAGTACCGGTTTCGCGCCAGCGGTCCAGGTGAAGTCGAGCGTGACAGGCTTGCTCATGCCGCGCAGCGTCAACGTGCCGTCTGCGGCGTATCGATGGCCACCCAGCGAGCGGAACTTCGTCGCGGTGTAGCGCGCCTGCGGGAATTTCGGACTGTTGAAGAACGATGTGCCGCGCAGTTCGCTGTCGTAGTCGGGGTTGCCCGCGGTGGCGGTGGCCAGCGGAATGACGACGGTGAGTCGCGCGCCAGCAAGCTTGGCCGGGTCGAAGGAGAACACGGTGGCGAAGCCCGGGAAGCGGCCGTTGAAGGCCTCGCCCTGATATTGGCCCGAGAAACCGAGGGTCGAGCCCGTGGTCTGGACGTAATCCGCAGCGAGCGCGGGGCCGGCGAGCAGCAGGCCTGCGACGAGCGCGCCGCTCAGGAGTGTGCGGTTCGGAAACGGCTTGGTGGATTCATGCGGCATGGTCGGGGTCCTGAGCAGGCGGGGTGTCGGTAGAGGTCGCCGCGGTGGTGTCGCCGACGCGCAGCCAGCCGCGCGGCAGCATGCGCGCGAGGGTGCCATCGCGCTGGAACAGATGGTGATAGAGCGCGGCGCCGGCATGCGCCACCACCAGCAGGGCGAGCAGCCAGAACATGATTTCGTGCGCTTCCTCGGCCACTTCGTGCAAGTCGTGGTTCTTCTCGACGATGTAAGGCAGGTTGACCAAGTGGAACCACTGCAGCGGGAAGCCCGCGGCCGAGTTCAGCACCCAGCCGCTGAGCGGGATCGCGAACAGCAGCGCGTAGATGGCGAAATGGGTGAAGCCGGCGATGCGTTCCTGCCAGCGCGGCGAGCCCGGCACCGGATGCGGCGTGCCCGCGTACAGGCGCCACAGCAGGCGCAGCGCGACCAGCGCGAGGATGGTGATGCCGATCGACTTGTGCAGGGCATAGGTCTGGATCTTGTCCGGGCCGTTGGGGAGATCGCCCATGGTCAGGCCGAGCCAGGCCATGGTCAGGATCAGGACGACGACCAACCAATGCAGCGACTGGCTGACGCTACCCCAGCGTTCGGGCGTGTTTTTCAGCATCATGGTGCGGGTTCCGTGGTGGTCTTGGGCGCTGCGCCGGTATTCGCAGGTTTCGGGGAAGAAGAGGCGCCGGCGGGCGTATCGGGTGCGCCGGGGTCGCGATCATTATCGTCATCGGTGCGGCTGCGGCTGGCTTCGGCTTCGATCCGCAGTTCGACCGCATCGCCGATGACGCTCGGCCAGGCGTCGATGCCGAAATCCTTGCGACTGAGCATGGCCGTGGCCGAGAACCCGACCGTGCGCCGGAAGGGCGGCAGGGGGTGACGCTTGGCCGCATTGAGGGTCACGTCCAGCACGATCTCGCGCGACACGCCGCGCAGGGTCAGGGTGCCGTACACCGAGGCCCGACCCGGGGCAATGGCTTCGATGCGGGTGGAGACGAACTCGGCGGTGGGGTGGTCTTCGGCATCCAGCAGATTGCCGGCCAGGGTCGCCTTGTTCCACCCGGCGTCGCCCAGATCCACGCGTGTCATCGGCACGGTGGCCTGCAGTGTCGCGCCGGCCCAGTCTTCGGCGTCGAACACCAGACTGCCGGTGCTGCCGGACACGGTGCCGATGGCTTTTGAAAACCCGGCGTGCTCGATCGCGAACATCACCCGCGTATGCACCGGATCGAGGGTGTAACGAACGGCTTCGCCCGCCGCCGCGCCGCCCGCGAATGGGAGCACGATCGCACAGGCGGCCAATGCGGCGATCCGGCGGCGATGGGCTGGCATCATAAAGGAACCTAGGGAGCGTTTGCCGGATTCTAGGCGCATGCTGCAGCATATGTCCCCACGGGGCTGCAACGATGCATCGCATGGCCGGCCGGCACATAGGGCAAGGGAAGATGTTCAGGATGACCATGCATTCGGATCGCACGTACAGGGAAGGCGTATGCAAGTGGGGCAGGCTGGGCGTGCGCAAAGGTATCCAACTGGCGGGCGATCGATGCGGGCTTGCCATTGCAGGCTTGCTCTGCGCTGTCCTTGTGTGGTCGATGACGGGCCCTGCCGCCGCCGCGTCTTCTACGCTTCCCGTGAAACACCGGTTTGTGCGTTTCGGTCCGGAACAGGGGCTGTCCTCGGTCATCAACGATCTCGCGGTGGACCGCCAGGGCTATCTCTGGGCTGCGACAGGCGACGGCCTCGCCCGTTACGACGGCACGAGTTTCCGTTTCTGGCGACGCGAGCTCGGCGTGGACGGTTCATTGCCCGACAACGATCTGGTTGCGATGGCGTTGGATGAGGATGATCGGGTGTGGGTGGCATCCCGGAATCATCTCAGCATCATGAATCGTGATCAAAACTTTGTGCCGGTGGCTTTCAAGGAGCAATCGGCAATGTGTGGCCGCAATATCACCGCCATTACGGCAGCCGTAGATAGGAGCGTATGGATTGCTACATATACTGGTGAATTATGCCGTGTATCCCATGACGGCAGTATTCGTCAACGGCTACCTGTTGCTGGAGGCACTTTGATCGCTGGCGTGCCATCGATGTTGCTTGCTATAGGTGCAAACAATTTATTGATCGGCACTGATGTTGGGCTGTACCGCTATGGTGATAGAGTTCTCGAAGAAGTGGCACCAGATAAATTGCATGGCGCGCAGATATTCGATATTAGTAGCGATTACAAGAGTGAGGTCTGGATCGGAACTGATCGTGGGCTTTATAAATACATAGAAGAAAGAGGTGTGCAGCCCGCGTGGTGGGCATTGTCCGCATTAGCGAGTAATGCGATGGTTATGCATGACAACCGCGGCACATACTGGATTGGAACAGCGGCCGGGCTCTTTCGCGCGCCTGCGACGGATGCGCCCGCCGTGCTGGCGCATGGCGACCGTCGTGACGACGGGCTGAGCAGCGGTGTCTTCGCGCAGGTGATGGATCGCGAGGGCGGGCTGTGGTTCGCGTCCTACTCGCAGGGATTGTCGTATCTGCCGCCGGGGCATGAGCACTTCGCGGTGATCGACGAAGCCGAAGGCATGCCGATGGAGCGCTCGGATCCGCTTGCGGTCGCGTCCGATGGGGAGGGCGGTTTCTGGGTAGTTGGCAGCCGCATGCTGTATGCGCTGCGGGCGGATGGCGCGTCATTGCGCCCGGTCGCGAGCGCGGACTGGCTGGGCGAGGAATGGCTGCAGACCTTGGCGCGCTGCCCCGATGGTCGGCTGTGGCTCGCCAGTTTCCATGGCGTGGTCGAATACGATCCGTCCCGCGGCAAGCGCGGGCGCAGCCTGCGTCTTCCGGATGATGGTACGCGCACGCCGCAGACGCTGCTGTGTACCGACGATGGTCGCCTCTGGGTGTCGCTTTTCGGCGGAGGCTTGCGCATATACGCGCCCGATGGACGATTGCTGCATGAGCTCGCGCCCGAAGCGGTGTTGGGCGCATCGGGCCAGGACTACGCGAAACTCGAACCCGGTCCGGATGGATCGCCGTGGTTGTCCTATGGACGACAGCTCAGACGCTGGAATGGCCAGCGGTTCGAGTCGATCGAAATGGCAGCTGGCGAGCCGATCCATGCCTTCAGCTTCGTGGCGCCGCGCACGGTGTGGGTTGCGCGTTTCGGCAGCCTGGAGCGCTATGAGTGGCGCAATGGCGCGCTCGAACTGCGCGAGCGCATCGACAGTGGAGACGGGCTGCCGACCGCGCAGGTCGCCGGTATCCTGGCCGCCGGCGACGATCAGGTCTGGTTGAGCACTGCGCGCGGCCTGCTGCAGTACGACGGACGTAATCGTCGTCTCCGCAATTTCGGCATGAGCGATGGTCTGCCCGACATCGATTTCACGCTGGCCGCGCCGGTGCGCGGGCCTCGCGGCCCGGCGCTCGCGTTGTCCAAGCAAGGCTTGGCGCTGTTCGACCCCGATCGTCCCTTGCCCGTGCCGCGCGCATCGGTGCTCGCCATCGAGACCGTCGCTCTGCGCCGCGACGAAGACACGGTGTCGTTCTCCGCTCGTAACGGCGGTGAAATGCGCGTGGTGATGCGACCGCGCGACCGCGATCTGCGCGTGACCGCACGGGTGATGTCGTTCGTCGATCCGGCTGCGCATCGCTATCGTTTTAGACTGCGCGGTTACGACCCGGACTGGGTCATCGATGCCCGCGGCGAACGCGTGTTCTCGTCGTTGCCGCCGGGGGACTACGTCTTGGAGGTGCAAGGCGCCAATGCCGACGGCGTGTGGTCGCCGACCCGGCGCATCGACCTGCACGTGCAGGCGCCATGGTGGCGACGCGGCTGGGCATGGATGCTGTATGCCGCCGCTGCAGTGGCCGTGCTGTGGTGGCTGGCGCACATGCAGGGCGTCCGGCTCAAGCGTCGGCACGATTACCGGTTGATCCAGCAGAAGCGCGAGCTTGCCGAAGAAGCATCGCAGGCCAAGAGTCGCTTCCTCGCCAATCTCGGCCATGAGGTGCGCACGCCGATGACGGGCGTGCTGGGCATGAGCGAATTGCTGTTGTCGACCAAGCTCGACAGCAAGCAGCGGGGGCAGGTGCATGCGATCCGGCGTGCGGGCGGGCATTTGCTTCGCCTGGTCAACGATGCTTTGGATCTTGCGCGGATCGAAGCCGGGCGCTTCGAACTGGATGCCGCGGACTTCGAGCTCGAGGCGCTGGTCGGCGATGCCGTCGCGTTGATGCGTCCCCTGGCAGAGCGCAAGGGCTTGTCGCTGATCGTCCACATTGCCGATGATGTGGGCGGCGGCTGGCGCGGCGATCCCACCCGTTTGAGTCAGATTCTGCTGAATCTGCTCGGCAATGCGATCCGGTTCACCGCGCGCGGCGAAGTGGGATTGTCGGTCGATGCATTGGCGCCGCACGGTCTGCGCTTCACGGTGCGCGATACCGGACCCGGGCTCGACGAGGAACAACAGCGCCGCCTGTTCCGCCGCTTCGAACAGGCGGAAGGTGCGCGTACTGCAAGCCGCTACGGCGGCAGCGGACTGGGGCTGGCGATCAGCCAGGAACTCGCGGTGGCGATGGGCGGGGGCATCGAACTGCGCAGCGCGCCGGGCGAAGGGGCCGCTTTCATCGTGTGTCTGCCGCTGCAGCGTGCGGAGGCCCCGGCCGGGTCAGCGACGATCTCCGAACCGGGCGAGGTGTCGGCATTGCGGGTCAACCTGCAGGTGTTGTTGGTGGAGGACGACATCATCGTCGCCGACGTGCTGATCGGCATGCTGCACGCGCAGGGACATGACGTGGTCCATGCCGGACATGCGCTGGCGGCGCTGACCGAAGTTGCGACGCGGCGCTTCGACCTCGCCTTGATCGACCTCGATCTCCCGGGAATGGACGGCCTCGCGCTGGCGCGGCATCTGCGCGCGCAGGCATTCGCACAACCGTTGCTGGCGGTTACCGCCCGCGCCGATACCGAAGCCGAACCGGAATCGCGCGACGCCGGCTTCGATGCTTTCCTGCGCAAGCCCTTGACCGGAGACATGTTGGCGGAAGTGATCGACGCGATCCTCGCGCCTGTGTAATCGCCGAAAGAGCTGCAGCCGATTGCGGCCGTGGCAGACATTGCCTTGAATCGCCTCATGTCCACACTGGAAGTGAAACGATGCAGTTTTGATCGAATCCATATCCCGGTAGTCCACATCGGGCAATCAGCGTAAGCCAGCCATGCACGACTTTGCATGACTGAGCTGATCCTTTCATTTACGGGAGGTGATGTTTATCTCGCACTGATCTCATGTACCGCCTGCACCAGCGCGGCGACGTGATCGGGATTCATGTCCGGCGACATGCCGTGGCCGAGGTTGAACACGTGGCC
>JAYUUH010000511.1:0-2855 GCA_043754745.1 Lysobacter sp. | reverse complement strand
CCGCCATTTCGACAGCGTGAGTTCCACAACCAGACGCGTCCGTCATTCACCACAGTTCGTTCCCGCGTTGGACCCAAGCGCACCACCAATACGGATATTCCTCGAGACTCGACACAATGCCGGCACGCAACGGGTTCTCGATCATGTAGCGTGCCTGGAGATGAAGCGATTCCTCATTATCCAATCTCCGATCATAGAATCCCGCCTGCCAGACGCTTCCGTGACGATCACGCGCGCGATTGATCGAATTGGCGCTCCTGCATTTCATTTTCTGCACGACTGCACTCAGGTCGCTGCAACGCAGACAGAACAGCCAATGCAAGTGATCGGGCATCAGCACCCAAGCGAGCGATTCGACATCGTCGCATTCTTGAGAACGATTAATTTCTGCAATGACCGCATTCGCGGACGACGGGTCTCGGAACACCGCCCTTCGGCCTTGTGTATTCGTAGTGATCGCGTAGTGGTAACCCACCTCGGATCGGCGGCCTTTGAGAAGACGGGGACTGGACATGCCTCAGCATCGAACAGGCGCAGTGATGGGGCTATCGGAAGATAGCGCTGGCCGATGTAGGGAAGCCCCGCCAGTCACCGTAGAGCGTAGCAAAGCTCCGCTGCTACCTTTCCCGTCGCTGGCTGGCTAGGGAAAGTAGCGGAGCTTTGCTCCGCTCTACGAAGGTTGGCTGGCTGGCGAAGGAAGCGGAGCTTTGCTCCGCTCTACGTCAATTGCGTCAGTACTTCTTCTTCGGCCGTTTCGCCGGCTGGCCGCGCGGCGGCGGCGGTGCGATGCCGCCTGCACCATGACGCAATTCTTCGGCCAGGCGGAAATCGATCTTGCGCTCTTCCAGGCTCGCCTTGAGCACGATGATCGTCACCCGGTCGCCGAGTCGGAACACGCGACCGGCGCGTTCGCCGCTCAGCGTCTTGCGGATCGGGTCGAAGTGGTAGAAATCGTTCGGCAGCTGGGTGACGTGAATCAGCCCATTGACCTTGGAATCGTCCAACTCCACGAACAGGCCGAAGCTGGTGACGCCGCTGATGATGCCGTCGAACTTGCCGCCGATGTGCTTTTCCATCCACGCCGCGCGATAGCGCTCGTCGACTTCGCGCTCGGCTTCGTCGGCGCGACGCTCGCGTTCCGAGCACTGCAGCGCCAGCGCGGCCATGCCGCTCTGCGAATACGTGAATGCCGCCGGTTTCGCATCGGTCAACGCATGCTTGATCGCGCGATGCACCAGCAGATCCGGATAACGCCGGATCGGCGAAGTGAAATGCGCGTACGACGCCAGCGCAAGGCCGAAGTGGCCGATGTTCCCGGGCGCGTACACCGCTAGCGACTGGCTGCGCAGCAGCACCGACTCCAGCAGCGCCGCGTCGGGACGTTCGCGGATCTTGGTCAGCAGCGCGGTGAAATCGCGCGGCTCCACTGTGGCCCACGGCGGCATCCGCAGCTTGAATTCCTTGAGGAATTCGAGCAGATCGGTGTATTTCGATTCGGGCGGCTTGTCGTGGATGCGATACGGCGCCGGCACCTCTTTCTTCAGAAGGAAGCGCGCGGCCTCGACGTTCGCGGCGATCATGCATTCTTCGATCAGCTTGTGCGCATCGTTGCGCTGAAGCATGCCGGCCTGCACCACTTCGCCCTGCGGACCCAGCACGAAACGCACTTCGGAGGATTCGAATTCGATCGCGCCGCGCGCCTTGCGCGCCTTCGCCAACACCTGATACAGCTGATGCAGGCGCTGCACCTGCGGCAGCAACGAACCGATCCTGGCGATGGCGTCCGCATCGTTCTCGCCCACCGCCTGCCAAACCTGGGTGTAGGTAAGACGGGCGTGCGAATGCATCACCGCTTCATAGAATTTCGACTTGCTCACCTCGCCGTCGAAACCGACCTGCATGTCGCAGACGAAGCAGAGCCGGTCGAGCTTCGGATTGAGCGAGCAGATCCCGTTCGACAGGGTCTCCGGCAGCATCGGCACGACGAAACCCGGGAAATACACCGAGGTCGCGCGCTTCTGCGCCTCGTCGTCGAGCGGCGCGCCCGGGCGCACGTAATGCGAGACATCGGCGATGGCGACGATCAGCCGGAAACCGTTGCGATTGGGTTCGCACCACACCGCATCGTCGAAATCCTTGGCGTCCTCGCCATCGATGGTGACCAGCGGCAGCTGGCGCAGATCGACGCGACCGGCGATATCGCGTTCGGTCACCTGCAGCGGCACCGCGGTGGCTTCCGCGATCACTTCCGGCGGGAAGTCATGCGGCAGGTCGTGGCCGTGGATCGCGGCTTCGACCACGAGCGAGGGCGTGAGCTTGTCGCCGAGCACCGCGAGCACGCGGCCGATCGGCGGGCGGTAGGCGTCGGGCGCATGCACGATCTCGCACACCACCAACTGGCCGTTCCGGGCATCCAGGCGCGCGTCGGCGGGAATCTGCACGTTGCGCTGGATGCGGGCGTCGTCGGGCTGCACGTAACTGATGCCGGCTTCCAGCGTGAACCGGCCGATCAACCGGCTCAGGCGCCGTTCCAGCACTTCGACGATGACGCCTTCGCGGCGACCGCGACGGTCCACGCCGGTCACGCTGGCCATCACCCGGTCGCCGTGCAGCACCTTGCGCATCTCCAGCGGCGGCAGGAACAGGTCGTCGCTCTTCCCGGTGCCGCTCTCGGGGCGCAGGAAGCCGAAACCATCGGGGTTGGCGATCACGGTACCGGCGATCAGGTCCAACCGCGCCGCAGGCAGATAGCCGCCGCGGCGGTTCTGCAGCAGTTGACCGTCGCGCAGCATCGCGCCGAGGCGTTTGCCCAGCGCATCGCGGCGCTCGGGCGTGTCGAGGGCGAGGCTTTCGGC
>JAYUUH010000510.1:0-8492 GCA_043754745.1 Lysobacter sp. | reverse complement strand
TCCTGGGCGCGGTGCCCGGCGCGCTGTTCCTGCTGGTCCCACTGTTCGCGCTGTTCCTGAAGGTGATTTACCTCGGCTCGGGGCGCGGCTATCTGGAGCATCTGGTGGTGGCGCTGTACAGCCATGCCTTCCTGCTCGCCGCCCTGTTCGTGCTGTTCGCGTTGACCGGGCTGGCCGAGCTCGCGCCGACGGTGTGGGTCTGGCCGACGGTGGGGCTCGGCATCGTCGCGACGGGCCTGCTCTTCGCCGTGCCCGCTTACCTGCTGGCGATGCAGAAACGGGTGTACGCGCAGGGCTGGCCGGTCACCCTGCTGAAATTCCTGGTCATCGGCAGCGTCTACACCGTGCTGTTGACCTGCGCCCTGCTCTACGCTGTGATCGCCGGATTGAGCAGTTGACCGCCGACCATGAGAGCCGCATGACCGCGAAACGCGTGATCTACGAAGTGAACATCGAGGTCGACGCCGCGGCGCACGACGACTACCGCGCGTGGCTGCACGACCACATCGCCGAAATCCTGGCGTTGCCGGGCTTCACCGGCGCCAGGATGTTCGAGGTGCTGGAGCCGCCGCCCAGCGCGGGTCGTATCGGCCTGTGCGTGCACTACGCGTTGAAGAGCCGCGAGGCGCTGGACGATTACCTGCGCGACCACGCGCCGCGGCTGCGGGCCGATGGCGTTGCCCGCTTCGGCGGCCGTTTCCAGGCGACCCGACGGGTGCTGCGCGGGGTGCGCTGAGCGCAGGCGTCGCGCGACCCTCAGCTCAGGCCGACGCTGGTCCAGAGCTTGCCGAGCCAGCGCGACTTCGGCGTCGCCGAGGCGCCTTGGGCGGCGGCCTTGGCCGCGGATTCGCCGGGTTTCGCCGCGACCGCGGCATCGCGCAGCCGGGCGATCGCCGCCACCCGCTCCGGCGGCAGTTGTTTCATCACGAAGCGGGCCTCGTCGTTGAGGGCCAGCCACGCCTCGCCGTCCAAGGTGCCGTCGGCGCGCTGCGGCAGGGCGCGCTGCAGCGCCTGCCTGTACTCGCCCGGATCGACCCCGAACACGGCTGCCGCCTGGCTGTCGTCCAGCCCCACCACCACCCGCAGCAACAGCACCGCGCGGGTGCCGAAGTCCAGCCGCGCCAGCGAGGCGAAGTCGCCGTGCCAGTACGGGGCCAGCGGTTCGGTGTTGAGGGCCGGGCTCTGCAGCAGGGTGGTCCAGAACAGCAGCGGCCAGTCGTCGGGCGCGGCGCCGGGCGCGTTTTCGCCGAACGTTTCGATCGCTGAGGTCAAGGCGCGGTCGCCATGCTCGGCATCGCCGCACTGCAATTCGGCCAACAGGGCCGCCCGTCGCTCTACCCCGCGCAGGAAGCTGACGACAGCCGCGGAAGAGGCGGCAGCGGTATCGAGCGTGTGGTGGGAGGACATATTGGGTTGAAGATCAAGGCTTGACGAAGGGGTCGCATGATGCCTCCCGGGCCGAATCCGCGACTTGACAACCATCACGAAACCGGCTCCCCAAGGCCCTGTCTGGGTTGCAGGCCGATTGGCGGTCCGATCTGGTTGTGCACAGCGGTCATCGACTTGCCACAAACCGGCCTTTTCCGGCCGAGCGGCCGGCGCCTACGCAATGTTTCACGGACAAGCGACTGATTTTAATCAGATTTATAGGCATGGCGTTTTTTTAGCCATACATTGCGGAACCCCTGCATTTACCGCACAAAAGTGTTCGCGCATCGAGTCATGCACAAACTTATCCACAGCTTGTGTGGATAATGCTGAATTCCCTTTGCGATCCGCGACTTGCGGCTCATTCGTGCGCGGGCCGGCAGCAATGCGGTGCAAGTGAGGTGCCATGTCTGCCGAACTCGCGAAACAATGTCAGCGATCAGCTACCGTCTCAGTAGCGCCTGACCGTGTCAGTACGCACGATGCGGATTCCGTAAGTGCTTTGGTGTGTATGGCCACCTCCGATCCTAACCGCCGCCGTTGCTCCCTTGGCGGACAGACATCATTTTTTGAAATCGCGTCAGTGTCCCAACGGCGTCGTTGCCTCAGCAATACTTGAAGCTCATCACGCGCACTTACGCAAAGCCGGAGTTTTGAGCGACCGCCCAAGACTTGCCCCCGCCGTCGAAGCGTCGTTGACAGCATCGAATCCGGGCTGTTAGGTTCAAATGTGGTGCTTCAACGGTGAGCGCGAACAGTGAGCGCGGCACCGGCAATGCGCGTCGGCAAGTCCCAACATGCGAAAGGATCCGTGTCATGGCGAGCGACTCTTCCCCGGATAGCTCAGCACTCGTCGACCTGGCGACGGCTCCGCCTGCCACACCCGTGCCGCCAGCGACATCAGCGACACCTGCGCCGCCTACGACACCCGCGCCGATCGAGATCCACGGCTCCACCGTTCCGCCCGGTGCACCGGCAGCGACCACGACACCGCTTCCCAACGGCAGCACCCGGACCACGCAGGAGCTGTTCCGCGATGGCGACGTCTCTTTCACGCGCGAGACGGTGACTCCGGGCGGCGCTTTCGCGACCGCGCCCGCCAGCCAGAGGCAATTCGGCGACACGCTGGTGGTGAACACCGGTGCCGGCAACGATCAGGTCAACTTCTCGCAACGCACGGATGGCACCCTTGATGTCGAGGTGAACGGCCAGAAATATCACGTCACCCTCGCGCCCAATCAGGAGGTCGGCGCGCGGACCGGCGACGGCAACGACATGATCCATGCCGCCGACAACGTCACCGTCAACATGGATGTCTACGGCGGCGCGGGCAACGACTCGATCACGACCGGACGGGGCCGCGATCGCATCGACGGCGGCGCCAGCGACGACATGATTCGCAGCGGCGCCGGGCGTGACGATATCTTCGGCAATACCGGCAACGACATGATCGAAGCCGGGGACGGACACGACGTGGTCTACGGCGGAGACGGCGACGACGTTCTCCGCGGCGGCGCGGGCCGCGACACGCTCGAGGGCGGCGTCGGCAACGACACCCTGATGGGCGGCACCGGCGACGACGTGCTGTCCGGAGGACTCGGCGACGACAGCATCCTCGGCGAGCAGGGCAACGATCGCGTCTACACCGGCGCCGGCCGCGATACGGTCAACAACAGTGCCGGCAGCGATGTCGTTTACGGCCAGACCGCAGACGACGCCATCACCGCGGCGACGGGCGCCAGCAACGCCGTTACCAATGTGGCGATGCCGACGACGCCAACGCCGCTGGGCAACAGCATCAGCGTGAGCGGTTCTCCGGAATTCCAGCAGCGCGTCAACGCCGATCTTGAACTCCTGCGCAGCTCGCCGGCGGGCCGTCAGATGCTGGCGCAGCTCGATGCCTCGGGCAACAGCGTTAACATTTCGGAGCTGCCCAATATCCGCAACGGCGGGGCGACGCCCACGGGCGGCGGCAACTTCCTGCAGACAGTCACCGGCCCGGGCGGTACCACCACCGTCGTCGCCGGCACCGGCACCAATTCCAACATCGTATTCAACCCGTCGAACCACGACGACCGTTTCCCCAATTCCGCGGTGGTGCTCTTCCACGAGCTGTCGCACGCCTACAACCATGTCACCGGTACGCGCCAGGACTTAACCAACGTCGCGCCCGGGACGCTCGACAACGGCACCAAAAACCGCGAAATGCAGGCGACCGGCCTGAACAACTCCGGCCTGACCTTCAATTTCTCCGGCGGGACCAGTCCCAGCACCGCCAACCCCACCGCGTTGAGCGAAAACGGATTGCGCGCGGAGATGGGTCTGCCCCTGCGCCCGAGCTACAACTTCGCGCCCACCGGCGGCTGGAACGGCGGCCTTGGCCCGGACACCGCGGCGGGTGGCCTGAGCACGGGCGATGCGGCGCTGGATCGCATGCTGGCGGCCGCGCAGACGGGCGATCAAACCGCCCTGCGCGCGGCGCAAACCGACTTGCGCAACGGCCCGGCCGGGCAACAGTTCCAGCAGGAAGGCAGCGCGATCGTCGATCGGCAGAACGCCGAACGCATCGAAGCCCAGCAGCCCGCACTGGCGGCGCCGCAGATCGAACCCGTCGCCAATGTGGGCGGGGGGCCGAGGCGATGAGGCTTGCGATGCGTATCGTCCCGCATGCCCATCGCGTCATCGCTCTCGGCCTGACGGTCGGCGCGCTGAGCGCGTGCGCCGAGGTCAAATCCTCACATTCTTCGGAGCCTCGCATGACATCGACACCAGTCGCGGACGTCGCCACAAGCATTTCGACCAATGCTTCGCTCGCCATCGAACTGTCCGCTCAATTCGACTATGCCCCCGCAAGCCGGATCGTCGCGGTTCGCTACACCCTTCGCAATCGCGGCGAGACGGCGATTGCCGTGTTCGATCGCGGCGACGCCAATTCGCTCGCCGCCGAGCGGCACAAGCTGGGCGATGTCGGCATCCCCCGCATGCGCGTCGACGGCGAAGACGTCATCCTAGAACATCTCGTCGAGCCGTTGCCGAACGATATCGACATCGCCTCGCCGCCGACGCCGGTGGCGATCGAGGTGCCGCCGGGCGCATCGATCGATGGCCATTTCGAATTCGCTCTGGAAGGCACGGTGACGCCCAAACGCTTGCGCTGGTGCGTGGGTGCGATGCGTGTTGGCGATGCCCATATGGAATCGCCAGTGCACACCGCGGCCGGCAAGCTCTGGAGTGCCTCGTTCGGAGTCGTCGAGAAACAGCAACGCGTATGCACGCAGCCGTACAGCGTCGAGCGAGCTGCTTTCGTCGATTGAGATCGCTAGGGATCGTACGCCGCAGGTAATGTCTTCGCGGGTATCACGCGCCCCGAGGCTTTATAGCATCGCGGTTTTCCTGCTCCGCAGCAACGATTGGGTCCGCCCCCCCTGTGTCGGGCCATGCGCGCTGGCCGTTGGCATAACGGACTATCGTGACTTGCGCGTTCGGTCCTGCGCCGGTGGATCCAGATCCAACAGAACATACTCGCCGCCTTTGCCCCAACGCGGGATCTTCTGGTCGAGCTTCAAACAAGGGTGGCCGCCGCAGGATGTCACATGCGCGCGCTTCATGGCCTCGGCGATATGAGCTTCGACTTCGGCAGCCCGCGTGCGTTCCCGGGCATCCCGATAGAGTAGGGTCTGGTAGTAAAGCAGACCGCACCCTCCCATCACCAGCAGTCCCACGGAGGCCCAGCCGATCACGTTGGCCTTGAGCAGCAGCGCCTGCAGTCCGGAGGCGAGTTGTGCTTGACCGCCGCGCGCAGCTTCGCCCGCTTGTTGCATGTGGTGCACAAGGCCGCGTGTGGTCGCATCGAACTGCTGCACACTCGGTGCAAGACTACGCTCGACCGCTTGACCGAAAATACGTTCCAATTGATGGCTCGCATCACGGACAGATGCCTGCAGTTGAGTATTCGCGTTGACCGCCGTTTGCTGAAGGCCGGCTGCGGATTTGTTCTGCTGCTCAATCGCATCGTGGGCGTTGCGCTCTAGGACTTCGGCCAACAGCGCAAAACGCTTGGTCGCTTCGACCAATGTGTCATATTGGTTTTGGTCCATAAGCCTTCCATATGGCGCACGTGATTGGATTGCAGACGATCCTCGGGGAGCATACTTCTATACTCATCCGCATCGGACTGAGGACCCTGCTTCGACCAGATCCTTATGGTTGGTCCTGTCTCGACGCTGCTCCAACGAAAATCGGGGCTCCAACGGCTGCATCAACCATCACTGTACCGACATCTTTAACCAATTTCGATACATGTCGTCGGGTCCTGACTCGGTAGACTGCCGGCCATGTCCGCCGCCGATTCCGTCCTCCGCGTCGCCCTGCCGCTGCCGCTGCCGCGGTTGTTCGACTATCTGCCCCCGGGTGATGGCCCAAGCGATGGCCCGGGCGAGATCGGCTGCCGGGTGCGCGTGCCTTTCGGCAGCCGCAGCGTGATCGGGGTGATCGCCGCGATCGGGCCGCCCGAACCGGGCGTCGCCGAGCTGCGCGAGGCCGAGGCGGTGCTGGACCCGCAGCCGCTGCTGCAGGGCGAACTGCTGGAGTCTCTGCGCTGGCTGGCGCGCTACAGCCACGCCCCGCTGGGCGAGGTGCTGGCCACCTCCCTGCCCAGCGCCCTGCGTCGCGGCGAGCCTCTGCCCGATACCAATGCCTGGGCATGGCGGCTGACCGAAGCCGGCGCGACCGGCTTGGCGCGCCTGCGCGGCCGCCCGCGGCAGCTGGCCGACCTTCTGCAGGCAGTCCAGGGGCAGGCGGTCGACGAAGACCAGCTCGACACATCGCTGGACGACTGGCGCAGCGCCGCCCGCGCCTTGCTGAAGCGCGGCCTGGCCGAACGCGTGACGGTGCAGGCCTCGCAATGCGCGCCGATGCCGCAGCCTGGCCCCGTGCTCAACGACGAACAGGCAGCGGCGCTGGAGGCCCTGCGCGCCCGTCCGGGCTTCGCCGCGTGGCTGCTCGACGGCGTGACCGGCAGCGGCAAGACCGAGGTCTACCTCAACGCCATCGCCGACTGCCTTGCCCGCGGCCGGCAGGCGCTGGTACTGGTGCCCGAGATCGGCCTCACGCCGCAGGCGCTGGCGCGCTTTCGCCAGCGGCTCGGCGTGCCGGTGCACGCGCTGCATTCGGGCTTGGGCGATCCCGAACGCGCCCGGGTCTGGGCCGCCGCCTGGCGCGGCGAGGCGCGGGTGATCGTGGGCACGCGCTCCGCCGTGTTCACGCCGCTGCCCGAGGCCGGACTGATCGTGATCGACGAGGAGCACGACGGCAGCTACAAGCAGCAGGACGGCACCCGCTACCACGCCCGCGATTTCGCGCTGGTGCGCGGCAAGGCGCTGGACGTGCCGGTGGTGCTGGGCAGCGCCACGCCGTCGCTGGAATCGCTGTACAACGCCCAGGCCGGCCGTTACGTCCACCTGCGCCTGCGCAAGCGCGCCGGTGACGCCCAGCCGCCGGCGGTGCGCGTGCTGGACGTGCGCAAGCGTCCGCTCGACGCCGGCCTGTCGCCGGAACTGTTGCGGGCGATGCGCGCCGCGCTGGACGCCGGCGGCCAGGTGCTGGTATTCAAGAACCGTCGCGGATACGCCCCGGTGTTGCTCTGCAACGACTGCGGCTGGAGCGCGCAGTGCAAACGCTGCAGCACCCCGCTGCGCAGTACGCCGATGACCGTCCATGGCGGCGGCCGGCGCCTGCAGTGCCACCACTGCGGCGCGCGGCAGACCCCGCCTCCGGCCTGTCCCGACTGCGCCAGCCTCGCGCTACAGCCGCAGGGCGTGGGCACCGAGCGGCTGGAGGAACTGCTCGCCGAAAAATTCGCCGACGTGCCGGTGCTGCGCATCGACAGCGCCAGCACCCGGCGCAAGGACGCGCTGGAAAAACTCTTCCTCGAGTTCGGCGCGCGTCCCGGGATCCTCGTCGGCACCCAGATGCTGGCCAAGGGCCACGACCTGCCGAATCTCACCTTGGTCGCGGTGGTCGGCATCGACGAAGGCCTGTTCTCCGCCGACTTCCGCGCGGGCGAGAAACTCGCGCAACTGCTCATCCAGGTCGCCGGCCGCGCCGGGCGCGCGCAGAAACGCGGCGAAGTGCTGCTGCAGACCCATCATCCCGAACACGCGCTGCTGCAGACCCTGATCCACGGCGGTTACCACGCCTTCGCCGAGGGCGAGCTCGCCCAGCGCGAGGCCGCCGGTTTCCCGCCGTTCGCGCATCTCGCGCTGCTGCGCGCCGAAGCGCAGCACGCCGATGCGCCGATGCAGTTCCTGCAGGCCGCGAAAACGGCGCTGTCGTCTTCGTCGCCTTCTACCCCCGGGGTGAAGGCGAGCAGCTTGCGCGCCATTGGCGCGCACTCGCCGGAACGCACTGCGCAAAGCGCAGGGCCGGGTCGCGAAGCGCCGGACGAGGGTGTGCCGGCCCTCGCCATTGACGGCCCAGTCGCCGCGCCGATGCCGCGCCGCGCCGGCATGTATCGCGCGCAGCTGCTGCTGTCGTCGCCGACGCGGCGTGCGCTGCACATCGCGTTGGAAGCCGCGCTGCCGGCGGTGTACGCCTTGCCCGAAGCGCGGAAGACGCGCTGGTCGCTGGATGTGGATCCGGTGGATCTGTATTGATCGCTGGCGCGTATGGCTTGGTATCCGAACCTGTAGGAGGGCCTTCAGGCCCGAGCTCGCTCTTCAAGCATGCTCCGGATCGGTGTCGATCCGTATATGGGTAACGCTTGGAATCTTTTCCGCGCTGGGGCGCGGGTTACTTTCTTTGTCGCACTGCGCCGCGCGTGGTGCGAACGGCGAAGCCGGCCCGAAGAGCCCGCCCAGTACTTGATACGTGGGTGCACGCCGCAGTTTATTAGAGCAACTGCAGAGCTTCCGCGCTGTCGCGCGGGTTACTTTCTTTGTCGCAAAGAAAGTAACCAAAGAAAACTCTTCCTGATTCCCCACATTACGCATCCAAGGTTGCGAGCCTGTAGGGCAATGGCGGCGTCGTTGTCGCGGTGTGGATCAACTGCGTAACGAGTCCTGCCA
>JAYUUH010000509.1:0-8499 GCA_043754745.1 Lysobacter sp. | reverse complement strand
CGCTGGAGCTTTACGACGCACTGATCGACTTGGATCAAACCCCCAACGGAACCATGCAGTAATTAACCGTGTTGCACCTCGAGGTTGAAACCGCCCTCCCAACTGAGCTCACCGAACCGTAACAGCTGAACGCGAGTGATGACGGGAGGTGCGGGAGGCACCGTATCCGGCGGGCTAGTAAGTGAGACAGACTTTGGAGGCGCAGGAGGCATAGCCATACTTTGGCATCGCGGCACGTGACAAGCCAGCACCCATCTAGGCTACGCCCATCTTCATGCGCCACTGCTTTTGAGAATCTTGGATTGCGGTAGGGCTAGCCCGGGTCTCGCTGGTGGCGAGACCCGGGCTACGGGTTGGCGGTCAAACCCATGGTTACCCGCATGCGGCAGGCACAAAAAAGCGCCGGTTTCCCGGCGCTTCGTGGCTGTGACGATCGCATGATCGACTGCGGTGATCGGCGATCGCGAACCCCGCCTCAGCGCTTCGCCAACTGCCCCGGCACAAACTGCTCACGCACCGCCTTCGCCAGCAGATCGGGCGGCAGCATGCCCTGGTCCAGCAGGAAGTTGTTGAAGGCGAGGCGGTCGAACTTGTCGCCCAGCGCCAGTTCGGTTTCGGCGCGCAGTTCGAGGATGCGGGCGTAGCCGTAGAAGTAGCTGCCAGCCTGGCCGGGGGCGTTGAAGGTGTAGCGGTCCAGTTCCTGGCGCGCCATCGCTTTCGACAGGCCTACGTCGTCGATCAGCACTTTCTCGGCGCGGGCGCGGTCGATCATGCCGAGGTTGAGCATCGGGTCGAGCATCGCGCGGGCCGCGCGCAGCAGCCGGAACTGCAGGGCCATCAGCTGGCCATCCAGCGGTTCGTAGGGAATCATTTCGGCTTCGGCGTACAGCGCCCAGCCTTCCACGTTCACCGAATTGAACGCGAACAGCGTGCGCGCCAGCGAGACGCCGCGTTCGACCATCGCGGTGAACTGCAGTTCGTGGCCGGGGCGACCTTCATGCGCAGACAGCGTCCACGCCACCGCCGGGAAGTTGAAGTCGTCGTAGGCCTCGGATTTTTCGCTCAGCGCGGGATTGCTTAGCGGCAGTACGAAATGTCCCTGCTGGCCGGTGTTGCCGACCAGTGGCGCAGGCAGGAAATGCGGCGCGGGCTGCGCGGCGCTTTCGGCCTCGGTGCCCAGGCGCATCACCATCGGCCGGTTCGGCACATCGACGATGCCTTCGCGGCGGATGATCGGGTCGATGGTGTCGATGACAGTGCGATAGCGCGCTTCGAGTTGATCGTTCGGGATCGTGTCGCGTTTCAGCGCGCGGATCACGCCGCGGTAATCGGTGGCGGCGATGCCTTTTTCCTTCGCCACCAGCGGCGCCAGCCTATCCATCGCGGCGCGGGTTTCCATGAACGCCAGCCGCGCGCGCTGGATCAGCAACGCCGGGGGGATGTCGATGCCGACCTGTTTCAGCTGCAGCGCGTAGAGTTCCGGCGGCAATCGGGTGTCGGTGCGCGCCTTCGGCAACACATCCTTGCGCGTCCACGCCACGTAGTCGGCGAACTGTTTTTCCAGTGCGTCCAATGCGGCGGCGCTGCCTTCGATCTTGTATTGCGCGAAGAGTTTGCGGATGCCGGCGATGTAGGTGTCGGCGTTGCCCAGCGCCTGCTCCACTTCGAGTTTCGTCGGCCGCAGCAGTCCGGCATCGCTGGCGCGTTCCTCGTAGCGCTGGCGCGACAGCACCGTGGTCGGCGTGGTGCCCGGCGCGATGCCGGTGTAGGCCTTGAGCCGATCCAGCGCTTTGGCGCGGCGGTCGGCCGGAGTCTGGTCGGACAGCAGGCCTTTCAGGCCCTGGAACACCAACTGCGGCGCGTCGATGTACGGCACCACCAGGCGTTCGTTGACCAGCGACGACTCGATGGTGTCGTCCGCCGCCTGGATCATGATCTCCAGGTCTTGGCGCACGTTGGGATCGCGCTCCAGCTGCAGCTTTTCCTGCAGCTTCGCCTTGGCGTCGGCGGTAGCCTTGCGCAGGCGCGCGCCGTTGTCCGGGCCGAGATCGGCCACGTTCTCGTCGTAGCCGGGAATGCCGAAGAAGGAACCGGCTTCCGGCTGGAATCGCAGCTGCGATTCCAGCATGACTTGGGCGTTGGCGTTGCTGGTGATGACCCAAGCCGGGGCGGGTGTTGCGGGCGCGGGCTTGGCGGCGGCCGCGGGCTCGGGCGATGCCGCGTGACCGTGCAGCGGGATGGCGAGCGCGCAGCACAGCGCGACGGTGAGTACGAGGGGTTTCATCGGCGGATCCTGTCGGAGGAGGGGGACAACACTACGCCCGGCCCATGGGTGCGGCCAGCGTCGAAGGTCATGCGGGCGATGATGCGCCAGGCCTGGCGCAGGGGCTGAGAACAAGTTCAGAATCTCCCCGTGTCTCCTCTAAAGCTGAACCGGATGGCGGAACAGGTTGGAGGCTGAGCGTAGGCAGCTATCGTCATTGGTCAGGGCTGGTGTAACCAGAACCCAGCCGCCTACCATGGCGGGACGCACAGGGCATGGAGACTTCATGACGGAGAACGACGGCGCCGACCCGCGCCAGCGGTTACGGCCCAATCGCAACGACAAGCACCACGACCAGCAGTTGCTGCGCGAGCTGCCGACGATCAATGACCAGACGACGCACGCACTCGGCCCGCTACCGCCCGGCGGACTTCCGGTCATCCCAAAACGCAAGCCCCAATGGCTACGCCCAGCCGTTCCGCCGATGGTGCAGGTTCAACTACCCTCCGAAGAGGACATAACGATGCAATGGAAATCGATGGCGGCGATGGCCGCGCTCGCAACGGGCAGTGTACTGACAGCGTGCGGGGCGGATAGTACGGCGGCGCGCGTTGATCCGCCTGCGGTCGCGGTGCCGGATGCGCCTGTGCCGGTTCAATTGCCGGTAGTAGAGGCTGTTCTGCCCGCAGCGCGAGCGGTTGAGGCCCAACCCGCGTCGCCCGCAGATCTCCAATCATCCGAATCCGTGCGGGGGCCTGCGATTCCGGCGGCACAGCTTCGTCGGCAGATTCTTGCGTTGCTGGAAAGCTTCAAGAAGTTGGAGGATTTGGAACGAGGCAACGTGGAGCGTGTGTTCGGCGTCCGCTTCACGAGGATGCAAGGCATGAGCGAAGGCTACGAATACGACGGCACCACATCTGAGGGATGGCAGTACGGAATATCCACAGCAAAGCTGGGGCGATTGGATGAGCCGCCCACGATCATTGTTGGCATGGATTACGGCTTCGATTACGACAACGATCTGCCCCCGACCTACTGCACATTGGAGTTCGAGCCGTTGGCGAAGAAACTGGTGGCGATGGGGTATGAACAGGGACAGCGTGCCCGCTATGCGGGTGGTGATTGGATGTGGGGATTCGGACGCGAATCCTCAGAAGGCAAGGCGAGTTTTGGTGTTGGCGTTTCTGTGTATGAACTGAAACTGTTCGGCGGGACGAAACAGGTGTGCATCAAGGGGTTCAATATCGGAGGAGCGGCCATCAGTGGCTAAACTCTCCCCAAACCTGCAACATCTGACCGACGAGCTGCCTGCCGATAAGCGAAAAGATATCGAAGAGGCCATCGCCAGTTCGCCGCATCTGCGACAAATCATGACCGAGGCGGTCAATGCAGGAACGCTGGAACACATCCGCATGGGTGTTCCGGGTGCCAACGAAGGCGGGCACTACAATGATGATAAGCGCGCGATCTATCTGAGTCCGGATACATTTACCGACCCGATTCTCAAATCTCGCCCGGAAATGCGCCTCGACGCAATCACCAGTACTCTCGGTCACGAAACAGGCCATGCGCTGTATGCGGAGAAATCGAGGAAGGAACTGTATTTTACAACGGGCTCCATCACCGAAGGCATTCGTGCTGCTGGCCCGGGTGGCGAATTCGACGCGACGGGATTGGTGGGCGCATACATCCGCGACGCCCGACGCAACGAAGCCCAGGCGGAGATGCACGGCTGGGATGCGCTGGCGAGTCGGATTGAATACACCAAGGGTGCGCCGCCCAGACGTGAGGAAATGCTACAGCGCGTCAATCCCTCTACCGATTGTGTAGATGGCCCACAGAAGAACCCGAAGCTCGAAGCTGGCATCATCCTCGACGCCGACATGTACATGTCGGACACCCGCTTGCCTAAAGCGGGTCCGATCAATCTGGAGCCCGTCGCGCAGTGTCATTTCGACACGTCGGGCAAATCGCTGGGCGCGGGCGGCGAATTACACGAACTACTACGGCGCGTATCTGGTGCAACAGCTAGCGGACGATACTAAAAATTGGGTCGACCCACCGACGGTCAAACTGGACATGGCGAAGCTGGGGCTCGACAAGGCACAGCTTGAAAGTACCGGCCTGCGTCTGGGTAATTCGGGTTTCTCGCTTGTCGACACCAGCGAAAGCAAATACAAACCCATCACACTGCACAGCAACGGCCGCGGTATCCAAGGCACGCCAGACGCGCAGGAGCCGGCGCTTGCAGGCCCATCGCCGTCCGTGCCTTCAGCCCCACTGATGACCGACCCGGCACACGCCGCGCACGGGATGTACCTGCGGGCGCAAGGCGCGCTCGCTCAAGTGGAAGCCGCACCCGGTATGGGTGGATTGACGCAGCACGAACGTCAGACGCTGGGCGCTTTCGTCGTCGCCGAAACGCTGTCTGCCGAGGGCTGGAATTTCACGAGGATCGATCATGCCGTGCCGGGGAAAATCGACACGCAGACCGGACGACCTGAGACGCTGTTTCTCGTGCAAGGGGCTTTGGATGATCCGGCGCACCGCAGGATCGGCGTGAACATGGAGCAGGCGCTGTCGCAATCGATCGAGCAGTCGTCGACGGTCTCGCAGACCATGTTGCAGACGCGCGATCAGGCGATGGCGTTGGAACAGCAGCGCGCGGAGCAGAAGGAGCAGGACGGGCCGCAGGGACCGACGATGCGGATCGGCCCACGCACGCCGTCGCCATCGCAGGGCCCACAAGGGGATGGCGGTGGCGGCGACTAATCGTCGACCCGTCGCGTCACTGCGGCGGGCCTTGCTAGGCGATACGTCGCCCCCCGGTCATCCCGGTGATCTCATCGCTCATCGATATTCAAGCGAAATGTGGCTGTGGTGGGACAGCATCAACAGTGTCCCCCGGCGAATGCTCACGGCTTGAGGCACCGCGCGAAGAACGCTTCGGTCAACCGGTAGCGGTGCAGCAGGTCCGCGCCGCGCAGGCCGTGCTTGGCGCCCGGATAGGTCATCAGCTCGAACGGCGTCGCGCGTTTCTGCAGGGTGCTCATCAGCTTGGTTGAATTGCTGAACAGCACGTTGTCGTCGGCCATGCCGTGGATCAGCAGCAGCGCATTCGGTTCGATGTTGGCGACGTGGGTGAACACGCTGGCCTCGCGATAACCGTCGACGTTGGCGGTCGGCAGATCCATGTAACGTTCGGTGTAGTGCGTGTCATACAGCGCCCAATCGGTCACTGGCGCGCCGGCCACGCCGCAGGCGTAGTCGTCGGCGGCCTTGCCGAGCAGCATCAGGCTCATGTAACCGCCGTTCGACCAGCCGTAAACGCCGATGCGCGCGCCGTCCACCCACGGCTGCGCGCGCAGCCATTCGACGCCCTTGCGCTGGTCGTCCACTTCCACCGTGCCCTGCTTGCCGTACAGCGCGCCGCCGAAGGCCGCGCCGCGCCGCGGCGTGCCGCGATTGTCGACGGTGAACACCACATAGCCCTGCTGGGCCATGTACTGGTTGAAGAAATGATCGCCGCGCCCAGGCCAGCTGTCGGTGGCGGTCTGCGCCGCGGGGCCGCCGTAGACATAGACCATCACCGGGTATTTCTTCGCCGGGTCGAAGTCCGCGGGCTTGATCAGGCCGTAATGCAGCGGCGTCCTGCCGTCGGCGGCGGTGAGCGTGCCGAACTCGACCGGCCGGTGCGCGGCCAGATATTTCGCGTACGGATGCGCGGGTTTCGCCGGATCGTTGTCGATCAGGTTCACGACCAGGCTGCCGTCGGCGCGATGCAGCGCGATCTGCGGCGGCGTGCGCGCGTTGGACCAGCTGTCGACGTAGACGCTGGCGTTCTTCGCGAAGCTGGCGCCGTGCATGCCCGGTTGGGTCGACAGCGTGCGGATGTCGCCGCCGGCGAGCGGCACTGCGTGGATCTGCACTTCGCGCGCGGCCGCGCGACCTGCAGCATCGCGGCCGGCGCTGAAATACACGAGGCCTCGGGCTTCATCGACCGCGAGCAGTTTGTCCACCGGCCAGTCGCCGCGTGTGAACTGCGTCAGCGTCTTGCCATCCTTGCCTGCGAGGTAGAGATGCTCGAAGCCGCTGCGCTCGCTGCTCCAGACGAAACGGCCGTCCTTGAGGAAGTACAGAGTGTTGTGCAGCGGCACCCAGGTCTTCGCGGTTTCGGTGACGAGCGTGCGCTGCTGGCCGGAGTCGAGCTCGACTTCGATCAGTTCGAGCGTGCGCTGGTCGCGCGACTGGCGCTGGAAAGTCAGGTGCTGCGGGTCGCGCCAGTCGACGCGGGTGAGGTAGATGTCGGCTTCTTTGCCGAGATCGACCCACTGCGGTGTCGCGCCGCGCTTCGGCGCGACGATGGCGAGCCGGATCGCGACGTTGGTGTCGCCCGCCGCCGGATACCGCTGCTCGACGACTTCTGTGCGGTCCGGATACACCTCGTAACGCTTCTGCACCGGCACCTGGCTTTCGTCGATGCGCGCGAAGGCGATGGCGGAGTCGTCCGGCGCCCACCAGTAGCCGGTGTGGCGGTCCATTTCCTCATCGGCGACGAACTCGGCGACGCCGTTGCCGATGGTGTCGCTGCCGTCGCTCGTCAGCTGGACTTCCTTGCCGGTGGCCAGATCGATCGTCCACAGGTTGCGCGCGCGCACGAAGCTGACGAAACCGCCCTTCGGCGAAACCTTTGGATCAGTGGCGAAACCTTCGCCGGTGGTGAGCTTGCGCACCGCGGCCTTGCCGGATTTGCCGAGGTCGTACAGATACAGTTCGCCGCCGAGCGGGAACAACAGGGTTCTGCCGTTCGGCGACCACTGGTAATCGACAATGCCCGAGAGCGATGCCGTGCGCTGGCGTTCGCGGCGCGCTTTCTCCTCGTCGCTCAGCACTTCCTCGCCGGGCAGCACGTCGCTGGAATCGACCAGCAGCGCCGAAGCGCCGGTCGCCACATCGAACGCCCACAGATCGAGGCGGTTACGGTCGGTGTCCTTGCCGCGCAGGAAGGTCACCCGCGAGCCGTC
This sequence comes from Lysobacter sp., assembly GCA_043754745.1. Taxonomy (GTDB): domain Bacteria; phylum Pseudomonadota; class Gammaproteobacteria; order Xanthomonadales; family Xanthomonadaceae; genus Lysobacter_I. The sequence goes on along the minus strand of JAYUUH010000509.1, from coordinate 1,212 downwards.
GGGCGCGATCTGCGGTTTCAGCAGGGTCGGGCCGGACAGCGGCGCGTCGCCGGTGATGGCTTCGAGCGTGAGTTTGCCCGGCGGCGGGCTGGTGGCGTATGCGGGCATGATCAACAGACAGGAAAGGAGGGCGGCGGCGCGGATCATGGCGTCTTGCCTGACGGGGCGCTCTGGCCGAACAGCACCTTGCGCTGTTCCTCGCTGAGCGGCTGGCCGGCGGTCGGGTGAATCTGTTTCGTCCACGCATACGCGCGCTGTGTGGCCGGGCGCGCGGCGATGGCGGCCTGCCAGCGGCGGACGTCGGGATAGGGTTCCAGATCGATCGGCGCGGTCTTGTACGGGCTGATCCACGGGTAACAGGTCATGTCGGCGATGGTGTACTCGTCGCCGAGCAGGAACGCGCGGCCGGCGAGGCGCTTGTCGAGCACGCCGAGCAGCCGCTGCGCCTCGCGGGTGTAGCGGTCGATGGCGTAGGGAATCTTCTCCGGCGCATAGACATTGAAATGCCCGTACTGGCCGGTCATCGGGCCGAGGCCCGCCATCTGCCAAAACACCCACTCGAGCGCTGCGGTGCGACCGCGCAGATCGGCGGGCAGGAAACGGCCGGTCTTCTCGGCCAGATACACCAGGATCGCGCCGGACTCGAACACGCTCAGCGGCGCGCCGCCGTCGGCGGGCGCTGTGTCGACGATCGCGGGCATCCGGTTGTTCGGCGCGATCGCCAGGAAACCGGGCTGGAGCTGCTCGCCGGCGCCGATGTTGACCGGCTTGATCTCGAACGCCAGCGGCGCGCCGGCGTCCGCCAGTTCTTCCAGCAGAAGAGTGATCTTGTGGCCGTTCGGCGTGGGCCAGTAGTGCAGTTCGATCATGGTGGGCGGGCCGGTCGGGGAGATGTCGGCAGTGTAAGCCGTACGCGCGGCTTGGCGTTGTCATGCCCGGCGGCTACGCTATGCCGGATTACGCCTCCAGCAGTGTCCTTTCATGTCCAACGCTTCGCAAAAATCGCTCAACCCGGCGCTCAGCCCTCTCTCCCGCCTGATCTTCGCCTCGCGCTGGCTGCAGCTGCCGCTGTATCTGGGCCTGATCGTGGCCCAGGGCGTGTACGTGTTCCTCTTCGGCAAGGAGCTGTGGCACCTCATCCACGAAACGCCGACGCTCAGCGAGCAGGACATCATGCTGATCGTGCTCGGCCTGATCGACGTGGTGATGATC
>JAYUUH010000508.1:0-2859 GCA_043754745.1 Lysobacter sp. | reverse complement strand
TGGGCGCGGGGACTGGCGCGCAGTTGTTCCCCGAACCGCCGCAGCCGGACGACCGCTTCGTCGACGACCGGCCGCAGGCGACCGTCGTGCGCCGGGTGATGGTGGTGGCGGTGCGCGAGGGCGCGCTGCGCATCGCCGGGCCGCGCAACGCTTGGTGGGACACCGAATCCGGCGTCGCCCGCAGCGCATCGTTGCCCGATATCGCCGTGCAGGTGTCGCCGGGCGCGGCGGCCGCCACCGCGGCGGACATCGCCGCAGCCGATGCCGCCGCCGCAGGAGAGGCGCCGCCGTGGTACGCGTGGCGACCGCAGAACCGCTGGGCCTGGGGTCTGTTGGTGCTGCCGATCTTCTGGGTCATCGCCATGGGCTTCGGCTGGCAACTCTGGACGACGCGCCAGCGGCAATTGGCGGCCGCCAGCGCTGGTGCCGCCGGCAAAGCGTCGCTGAATCCGGCGTTGGCGCATCGTGCGCCGCCGCCGACTTCGCCCACGGCGGCGGCGCCACGCGCCGCGCCGCCCGTCGATGCGAAAGCCTGGGCGAACGCGCTGGCGCGCGGCAACGCCGTCGAGATCGCGCGGCTGTTGTGCGCGATGGCCTCGCCAGCAGTGGCCGACCTCGACGCCGTGCGTGCGCGCCTGGCCGACCCGGCGCAGCGTGCGGCGGTGGATGCGCTACAGCGCGCGCGCTGGGGCGACGGCGATACCGCGGCCGCAGTCGCCGCGGTGCGCGCGGCCTTCGCCGCCGGTCCGCGCTGGCGCACCGCGACCGCGCCTACTGCGCCGGTACTGTTGCCACCGCTGTACCCGGAAGCCTGATCCCGCCGGACGATTCGCAAGCCCGGCCCGACGCCTAGGCCAAAGCCCCGTTCCTTACCTTGGGCGACCGCCCTGCGACCCCTGATATCCTCCGACGAACCTTTGCAGGAACCGCCATGAGCACCGAAACCGCCGCCGCATCGCCGCGCCTGCCGATGCACTGGAAAATCGCCATCGGCTTCGCCGCGGGCATCCTGCTCGGGCTGATCGTCTACCGGTTCGTCGGCGCCGACGCGGCGTGGGTGAAGGGTTTCATCAAATACGCCACTCAACCGTTCGCGACCATCTTCCTCAACCTCATCCTGATGCTGGTGATCCCGCTGCTGTTCTCGGCGCTGGTGGTCGGCATCGGCGAAATGGGCGACGTGCGCGCGCTCGGTCGCATCGGATGGCGCACCCTGGCCTACACCACGGTGCTGTCCGCGATCGCGGTGCTGATCGGCCTGGTGCTGGTGAACTGGCTCAAGCCGGGCGTCGGGGTGGACAGCGCCGAAGCGCTGAACATGATGAGCGAGGGCGCCGAGCGCGCGAAGAGCATCGTCAGCGACAGCACCAGCCAGCCCACGGGCATGGACATGCTGATCGGCATCGTGCCGAAGAACGTGATCGCGGCCGCCGCCGACAGCAACATCCTCGCGGTGATGTTCTTCGCGCTGCTGTTCGGCGTGGGCATGGTACTCACGCGCAGCGAAGCGGCCAGCACGCTCAAGCGCGCCATCGAAGGCCTGTTCGACGTCTCGATGACCCTGATCGGCCTGGTCATCAAGCTGGCGCCGTACGCGGTGTTCTGCCTGATGTTCAATCTGGTCTCGCAGTTCGGCTGGGACCTGCTGGTGCGGCTCGGCGCGTTCGTGCTGGTGGTGCTGCTGGCGCTGGCGATCCACCAGTTCGTGGTCTATTCGCTGGCGATCCGTTTCATCGCCAAGCGCTCGCCGCTGGGCTTCTACCGCGACGTGCAGGAAGCGATGCTGATGGCGTTCTCCACGGCGTCCAGCAACGCCACGCTGCCCACCGCGCTGCGCGTGGCCGACGAGAAACTGCATCTGCCCAAGCGTGTCTCGCGCTTTGTGCTGACGGTCGGCGCCACCGCCAACCAGAACGGCACCGCGCTGTTCGAGGGCGTGACGGTGCTGTTCCTGGCGCAGTATTTCGGCATCGATCTGTCGCTGGGGCAGCAGGTCACGGTGATGCTGGTCTGCATCCTCGGCGGCATCGGCACCGCAGGCGTGCCGTCGGGCTCGCTGCCGGTGATCGCGCTGATCTGCGCCATGGTCGGAGTGCCGCCGGAGGGCATCGGCCTGGTACTGGGCGTCAACCACTTCCTGGACATGTGCCGGACCACCGTCAACGTCACCGGCGACCTCGGCATCGCCGCGATGGTGTCGCGCGGTGAGTCCGATCCGCCGCGCGAGGCGTGACCGCCGGTGCGACGGCTGATGTGATCGCGGTCGCGGTCCTGCCGCCTTCGCTTGTGGGCGTTCCGGCCCGCTGGCAGAATCCTCGCGAGACTTGCCCACTATTGGCGCCTACCCCCGGGCGCGTCCACCCAAGGAGAAAGAACGATGCGGAAATTGTTTGTGATGACGGCGCTGTTAGCGCTGACCGGTACGGCGATGGCTGCGGAGCCGGCCTGCAAGACCAATTTCAAGCAGACAGGCAAATTCTTGACCGGGCGCAGCTTCACCACCTGGGACGTGGTCAAGGGCGTGAAAGTGTCCGCCGCCTTCAAGCGCATCTACGCGGAAGGCACCAAGTCGGGCCTGCGCGTGGTGTCCAGCGACGAGAGGGCGGGCGTGATTTCCTTCGAACAGCCCAACGGCGGCAACGATCTGTCCGGCGCCAAGGCGGATCTGCCGTGGAACGTGGTGATTGAACCGCAGGGCAAGGACATCAAGATCACGGTCACCAAGACCACGCCCGGCGGCTATGCCACCAGTACCAATTTCCAGATGACCTCGATGTGCGCGGTGATCGACTCGGGTCGTTGATCGCACCATCAGAGTCGCACCGTCAGACCTGTCTTCGCCGGCCTTCATGCCGGCGA
>JAYUUH010000507.1:0-2861 GCA_043754745.1 Lysobacter sp. | reverse complement strand
CCGTCCGCGCCTGACCGAACGTATCCTCGCCGCCCGCGTGCAACGCGCGATGCAGGGCCGCGTTCGCCAGCGACGCACCATCACCCGGCGCGACGGCGTGCGCTACGAAGTGGACGGACGCTGGCTCACCAATTTCTGCGGCAACGACTATCTCGGCCTGTCGCAGCACTTCGCGGTGGTCGATGCGCTGCAGAACACCGCTGCGCGCGACGGCGCCGGCAGCGGCGCTTCGCACCTGGTCTGCGGCCATTTCGCCAGCCACGACGCCCTGGAACGCGAGCTCGCCGACTGGCTGGGCGCGCCGCGCGCGCTGCTGTTCGGCAGCGGCTATCTCGCCAATCTCGCGGTGATGCAGACGCTGCTCACCGAAGAAGACGTCTGCGTGCAGGACCGGCTCAACCACGCCAGCCTGATCGACGCCGCGCGCCTCGCCGGCTGCAAACTGCGCCGTTATCCGCATCTCGATCCCGAAGGCGCCCTGCGCCAGCTGCGCACCGTGCCCGAAGGCGCGGCGATGGTCGCCACCGACGGCGTGTTCAGCATGGACGGCGATGTCGCCCCGCTGCGCGAACTGTCGCTGGTCGCGCGCGTGCAGCAGGCCCTGATCTATGTGGACGACGCGCACGGCGTCGGCGTGGTCGGCCCCGAGGGCCGCGGCTGCGTCGCCGATGCCGGCCTGGACGCAGCCGGCCTGGTGCAACTCGCCACGCTGGGCAAGGCGCTCGGCGGCTACGGCGCGGTGGTGCTCGGCAGCGACGACATCATCGGCCATCTCGCCGAAACCGCGCGCCCCTACCTCTACAACACCGCATTGCCGCCGGGACAGGCCGCGTCCAGCCTGGCCGCGGTGAAGCTGGCCCGTCGCGACCACTGGCGCCGCGAGAAACTGCAGAGCCTGATCGCGCATTTCCGCAGCACCGCGCTGTTCCGCGACCTGCCGCTGCTGCCGTCCACCACCCCGATCCAGCCGCTGATGTGCGGCGACGAAAAGCGCGCGATGGCGCTCAGCACCGCGCTTGAGGCGCAGGGCTTCTGGGTGCCGGCGATCCGTCCGCCCACCGTGCCCGACGGCCGCTCGCGCCTGCGCATCACCTTGTCCTCGCTGCACACCCAGGCCGAAGTCGATTCGCTGGTCGACGCGTTGAGCTGGGCGCGCGACGCGGTCGAAATGGGTTACAGCGCGGGTACCGCGGTGGCATGAGGTCGGTGGTGGCTGGTTTCGAGGCTGGTGTCGAGTCTGTTCCCGACGACGCCGACGCACGCATCGCGGTCTGGAACGCGCTGTCGGATCTCTATCTCGATACCGACGTCGCGTTGTCGCACGGATACATCGTGCGCACGCTGGCGGCATCGCCGTATCCGCTCGATGAACTGCACGGGATGCTGATGTACGACGTGCATCCAGCGCTATACCCGAACCTGATGAGCGTGGCCGGCGAATGGGCGGGTTTCGACGAAGCCTGGCTGCTCGAACGCATCCAGACGATCCGTCGCCGGCCGCGCTGGCGCCGCCGCATTACCCATTGGTTCGCGCGCGATATCGGCGCGCAGTGGCGCACGCTCGAACCGATGATCCGCGCCGCGCGGAACGCCGCAGCGCAACCACTCGTGCCGCCACCATGAGCGAACGCTTGCACATGACCGTCTGCGGCGACGGCCCGCCGCTGGTGTTGCTGCACGGCTGGGCCATGCACGGCGGCGTGTTCGCGGCGCTGGTCGAACGGTTGCGCGATCGGCACACACTGTATGTGATCGATCTGCCGGGTCACGGCGGGAGTCGCGACGATGCCACGCCGCTCACCTTCGAAGCGGTCTGCGACGCCATCCACGCGCAGGCGCCCGCCGCGCCGTGGCTCGGCTGGTCGCTGGGCGGCATGTTCGCGCTGCACGCGGCGGTGCGTGGTGTCGAGCACGGCCACGCACGCGTGCCGGCGCTGATCGCGCTGTGCAGCAGCCCGTGTTTCGTGCGCGGCCCCGACTGGCGCTACGGCGTCTCGGCGGAGATCTTCCGCGATTTCGCCCAAGGCCTGGGCGACGACTATCGCGCCACGCTCGACCGCTTCGTCGCGCTGGAAGCCTTCGGCTCCGATCACGCGAAAGAGGAAATGCGCGAGCTGCGCGCCGAACTGTTCGCCCGCGGCGAACCCGCGGCGCGCGTACTCGTCGACGGCCTGCACATCCTCGAAACCGCCGATCAACGGCCGCTGCTCGCGCAACTGCGCGTGCCGAGCCTGTGGATCGCCGGCCGTCGCGACCGTCTGGTCGACCCGCGCGCGATGCGCGAAGCGGTCGCGATGATCGAAAGGGCCGGCCACGCATCCGCGACTTTCGCGCAGATCGAACATGCGGGGCATGCGCCGTTCCTGACCCATGTCGATGAGGTGGTCGCGCACGTCTCCGCATTCCTGTCCGACGTCTCGATAAGCAACGCAACGCGATGAGCGCACTGTTCGACCCGCGCCAAGTCCGTCGCGCGTTCTCGCGCGCATCCGCGACCTACGCCGATGCCGCGAAACTGCAGCGTGAAGTCGAATCGTGGCTGCTCGAATCGCTCGACTACTACGCTGAAGGGCGCGAAGGCGACGCGCAGACGCCTTCGCTCGTCGTCGATCTGGGCTGCGGCCCCGGCCACGCCTCGCGCGCATTGCAGCAGCGCTGGCCGAAGGCGCAGGTGCTCGCGCTGGATCTCGCACTCCCGATGCTGCGCCAGCACGACGCCGAAACGTCTGCGTTTGCGCGCGCGCTGCCGGGTGCGCTATCGCGCCGGCTCGCCCGTACGCCCGCGCGCATCTGCGCAGACGCGCGCGCGCTGCCGCTGGCCGACCACAGCGTCGATGTGTTGTTCTCGAATCTCTGCCTCC
>JAYUUH010000506.1:0-2865 GCA_043754745.1 Lysobacter sp. | reverse complement strand
TCGGTCGATGTACGCGAAGGCGACCGCGTGAAGGCCGGCGCGACCCTGCTCACGCTGGAGCGCACGCGCATCGCTGCGCAGACTGATGTCGCGCTGGCGCAGGCGCAGCAGCAGCGCGAATCGCTGGCGGAACTCGAAGCCGGCACCCGCGATGAGCAGGTCGCGCAGGCGCGGGCGCAACTGGCCGGTGCGCAGGCGCAGGCCCGCGACGCGCGTGCCTACTTCGCCCGCGTGCAGCCGCTGGGCCAGCGCAGACTCATCGCCGCGGTCGAAGTCGATCGCGCGAACGCCGCCGCCGACAGCGCCGATGCCCAGGTACGCGCCGCACAGGCGCTGCTCGATGAACTGCAGCGCGGCGCGCGCAAGGAGCGCATCGCCCAGGCGATGGCGGCGGTGCGCGCGGCCGATGCGCAGGTCGCGGTGCAAAGCGTCGCGCTCGACAAATTGAAGATCGTGGCGCCGCGCGACGGCCGCATCGACAGCCTGCCGTACGAACTCGGCGATCAGGCCCCGGTCGGCGCGTCTCTGGCGATCCTGCTGGTCGGCGACGCGCCGTACGCGCGCGTCTACGTGCCCGAACCGCTGCGCGCGAACGTCAGGATCGGCGATCGCGCGACGGTGCATGTCGACGGCCGCGACGCGGCGCTGCCCGGCCGCGTGCGCGCGATCCGCAGCGAACCGAGTTTCACGCCGTACTACGCGCTGAGCGGCAAGGACGCGGCGCGGCTGAGCTATCTGGCGGAGATCGTCATCGAAGGCAGCGGGGATCTGCCCGCCGGATTGCCGGTGCGGGTCAAGTTCGCGGCGAAGTGATCGCACGATGAGTACCGACCTCGCCATCCGCGCACGCGGCCTGAGCAAGCATTTCGGGGCGCTGAAGGCCGTCGATGGCGTCGATCTGAGCGTGCCGCGCGCGAACGTCTACGGCTTCCTCGGCCCGAATGGTTCCGGCAAGTCCACCACCATCCGGATGCTGTGCGGTCTGCTCACGCCGAGCGCGGGCGGGATCGAGGTGCTCGGCTTCGATATTCCGCGGGAAGCCGAAGCGCTGCGGCGGCGGATCGGCTACATGACCCAGAAGTTCGCGCTGTACGAAGACCTCACCGTGCGCGAGAACCTCGAATTCCTGGCGTCGGTGCAGGGCTTGGCGCGCGCGCCGCGGAAAGCGCGCATCGACGAACTGCTGGACGCCTACGACTTCGTCGATCGCCAGAAGCAGCTCGCCGGCACAATGAGCGGCGGGCAGAAACAGCGCCTGGCGCTGGCCGGCGCCATCGTCCACAAGCCGGAGCTGTTGTTCCTGGACGAACCGACCAGCGCGGTCGATCCGGAATCGCGCCGCGATTTCTGGGAAAAACTCTTCGACCTCGCGGATGCCGGCACCACCATTCTGGTGTCCACGCACTACATGGACGAGGCCGAACGCTGCCATCGCATCGCGATCCTCGACAGCGGACGGCTGGTCGCCGACGGTACGCCCGCGGACCTCACCCGCGCGCTGACGGGCCGCACGCTGGGGGTGCGCGCGCAGGCGCCGCGCAGGGCGCAGGCGGCGCTGCATGCGACGCCGGGCGTGCTGAGTGTGGCGCAGATCGGCAACGAACTGCGGGTGCTGACGGTCGCCGGCGGCGATGCCGCGCAGTTGCAGGCGTCTCTGGGCAAGGTCGGCGTCGATGCGGAAGTGTCAATGATCGAGCCGAATCTCGAAGACGTGTTCGTTTCCGCTACGCATCATGACGACATGGCGGGGGCGGCATGAAATTCGCGCAGATTTTCGCGGTGATGCTGAAAGAGCTGCGGCAGATGCGCCGCGACCGCATGACCCTGGGGATGATGGTCGGCATTCCGACCCTGCAGCTGATGCTGTTCGGTTTCGCGATCAACCCCGACGTGCGCAACCTGCCCACCGCGATCGCCGACATGGCCGACACCGCGGGTTCGCGCGCGCTGGCGCAGGACATGCTGGCCACCGGCATCGTGCGCCGGGTCGCGCCCGCGCGCACGCCGCAGGATCTGCAGACGCTGCTCGACCGCGGCCGGATCAAGATCGGCATCGTGATTCCGCCGGATTTCGAGCGCCGCAAGCTCGACGGCCGCGAAGCGGTGCAGGTGATCGTCGACGGCAGCGATACGTCGGTGCAGGCCACCGCGCGGCAGCTCGCGGCGATGCCGCTGGACGGCGGCAGCGGACTGCGCGCGACATCCATCAGCGTGCTGCCGCTCTACAACCCGGAGCGCCGCGCGGCGGTGAACATCGTGCCGAGCCTGATCGGGGTGATCCTGACCATGACGATGGTGATGTTCACCGCCATGGCGATCGTGCGCGAGCGCGAGCGCGGCAATCTCGAACTGCTGATCACCACGCCGGTCTCCAGCGCCGAACTGATGATCGGCAAGGTGCTGCCCTACATCGGCGTGGGCCTGGTGCAGACCACGGTGGTGCTGGTGCTGGGCATGACCGTGTTCAGCGTGCCGGTGCGCGGCAGCCTGCTGGATGTCTACGCCGCGGCGATGCTGCTGATCGTCGCCAATCTGACGTTGGGGCTTCTGGTGTCGACCAAGGCGCAGACCCAGTTCCAGGCGATGCAGATGGCGTTCTTCCTGTTCCTGCCGTCGATCCTGCTGTCCGGCTTCATGTTTCCGTTCGACGGCATGCCGGTGGCGGCGCAGTGGATCGCCGAGGTGCTGCCGCTGACCCATTTCGTGCGCCTGATCCGCGGGGTGATGCTGCGCGGCGCGAATCTCTACGAACTGTGGCCGGACGTATTGGCGCTGATGGCGTTCACGACGGTGATGATGACGCTGGCGATCTCGCGATTCCGCAAGCGTTTGGATTGATGTCCGTAGAGCGGGCTTCAGCCCGCT
>JAYUUH010000505.1:0-8526 GCA_043754745.1 Lysobacter sp. | reverse complement strand
GCATCGCGTCGACGTGAACACGCAGGACCATCTCGCTGCCAAGCACCTGGAACTTAACGAAGTGGGTTACTGCAACCTGCATCTCGACCAGCCGATCCCGTTCGAGACCTACGCCGACAGCCGCGAACTGGGCGGCTTCATCCTGATCGACCGCCAGACCCACGCTACGGTCGCGGCCGGCACGCTGGATTTCTCGCTGCGTCGCGCCGCCAACATCCACTGGCAGCATCTGGAAGTCGACAAGGCCGCGCGCGCGCGCGGCATGGGCCAGTCGCCGCGCTGTCTCTGGTTCACCGGCCTGTCGGGCTCGGGCAAATCCACGGTCGCCAACCTGGTCGAGAAGCGCTTGATGGCGATGGGCTTGCGCACCTATCTGCTGGACGGCGATAACGTCCGCCATGGCCTCAACAAGGATCTGGGTTTCAGCGACGAGGACCGGGTGGAGAACATCCGCCGCGTCGCCGAAGTCGCGAAGTTGATGGTCGATGCCGGCCTGATCGTGCTGGTCAGCTTCATCTCGCCGTTCCGCGCCGAACGGCGGATGGCCCGCGAGCTGTTCGACGAGGGCGAGTTCATCGAAGTCTTCGTCGACACGCCGCTCGCGGTGGCCGAGGGTCGCGACGTAAAGGGTCTGTACGCGAAAGCCCGCGCCGGCAAGATCCCGAACTTCACCGGTATCGATTCGCCGTACGAAGTGCCGGAAGCGCCGGAAATGCGCCTCGATACCGTCGCGCAGGCGCCCGAAGCGCTGGCCGAATCGGTAGTAGAGCGGTTGCTGGGCGGCTGAGTGCCGCCGATGCCTGAAAACGGAACGCCCGGCGATGCGCCGGGCGTTCGGTCTTGCTTGACAGGTGTCCGCGCGACCGCGCGGGCCTTATCTTTTCTTGCGGATCATCTCGAACACGAACAGCAGCACGATCGCACCGACGATCGCCACCACCCACGTCATGATGCCGTGGCCGGGGTAGACGTAACCGCCGATCGCCGCGCCGGCGATGCCGAGCAGGATCGTCATGATCCAACCCATCGCATCCGCGCCGGGCTTGAACAGGCGCGCCAGCAGGCCGATGACCGCGCCGCCGATGATGTAACCCAGGATGCCTTCGAACATGGAGATATTCTCTTGATTGCAGGGCGTCGAGTCGACGCCCGCGCATCCTAACAGGCTCGCACCGCCGATCAGCAGCAGCCATGATCCCCATGCTGTTCGCCGCCGGCCACAGCGGCCACGCCGACGGTTTCGCCGCGGACGCTGGCGTTGCGGTGTTCGGCCAGCACTTTGGCCACGCAGGCGGTGACCCGCTTGCCCATCGGGATGTCCAGGAATTCGTTGGGGCCGTGCGCGTTCGAGTGCGGACCGAGCACGCCGGTGATCATGAACTGCGCGCCCGGAAATTTTTCGCCGAGCATGCCCATGAATGGAATGGTGCCGCCTTCGCCCATGTACATCGCCGGTTTACCGAAAAATGCCTGACTGGCATCGTCGATCGCCTGCTCCAGCCACGGCGTCATCGTCGGTGCGTTCCAGCCGGTGGAATCCTTCTCCAGATGCAGCGTGACTTCGGCGCCGTTCGGCGGGTCGCGCAACAGGGCTTCGGTCAGCAGCTCGCCGGCGCGCTTGCCGTCGAGGGTCGGCGGCAGACGCAGGCTCAGCTTCACGGAAGTGAAGGGGCGCAGCACATTGCCGGCCGACGACAGCGGCGGCAGGCCTTCCGCGCCGGTGATCGACAGCGCCGGGCGCCAGGTGCGGTTGAGCACCAGCTCGGTCAGGTCCGGATGCATCGGGGTCATGCCGGGCAGGAACGGGAATTTGTCGAAGATCGCTGTATCCAGCACTTCCGCGCAGGTTTTCGCCTGCACCATGCGGTCGGCCGGCACCTCCACGTGCAGGCCGTCGAGCAGGATCCGGCCGCTGTCCTGGTCCTCGATCCGCGACAGCAGCTGGCGCAGGATGCGGAAACTCGACGGCACCACGCCGGAGGCGTCGCCCGAATGCACGCCTTCGCTCAGCACCTTGACGGTGAGATTGCCGCCGGCGAGGCCGCGTAGCGAGGTGGTGCACCACAGCTGGTCGTAGTTGCCGCAGCCGGAATCCAGGCACACCACCAGCGACGGCTTGCCGATGCGCGCGGCCAGATGGTCGACGTAGGCGGGCAGGTCGTAGCTACCGGATTCCTCGCAGGCTTCGATCATCACCACGCAGCGCGCGTGCGGCACGCCCTGTTCCTGCAGCGCCTGCACCGCGGCAATCGAGCCGAAGATCGCGTAACCGTCGTCGGCGCCGCCGCGGCCGTACAGACGATCGCCCTTGATCACCGGTTTCCACGGGCCGAGGTCGTCGTCCCAGCCGGTCATTTCCGGCTGCTTGTCGAGATGGCCGTACAGCAGCACGCAGTCTTCGCCGGTGCCGGCCTCGGCGCTGGCGGGGATGTCGACGAAGATCAGCGGCGTGCGGCCTTCGAGACGCAGCACTTCGACCTGCATGCCCGCCACGTTCTGCGCGCGCGCCCAGGTTTCCATCAGCTTGACCGCATCGTCCATGTAGCCGTGCGCGGCCCAGTCGCTGTCGAACATCGGCGACTTGTTAGGGATCCGGATGTATTCGACGAGCTGCGGGACGATTTCGTCGTCCCATTTGCCATCGATGAATGTCTGCAGGGAAGCGGGCTGGATGGCAGCCGGCTGGATCGAAGCAGGCTGGTTGGAAGTCGGGTCGACGTTGCGGATGGCCATGGCGTTGGGACCGATGTTGAAGAGTGGGGCCATTGTACGCCCCCCATCCGATCAGGCTTCCCCGGCTGGGTGCGGACGGGTCTGTAGGGCTTTTCCGACCCTCGCGTGAGGCATCGGCTGGCCCCTGCGCGGGTGATTCGGCGATGTGGCCGGGCAGGCCGGATCCGGACACTGTCCCTGTCGACGCAACGCAGCGGCGCACAACGAAAGCCCGCCAGCGTCATCGCCAACGACATGCTTCCGATCTAGTCCAACCGACCAAGTCCAACCCGATCCGATCAATCCAATTCGATCAATCCAATTCGATCAATCCAATTCAATCCACAACCCAACCCAACCTAAGGAACCACGCCATGAACCTGTTCAACCTCAAGTCCCTGATCGCCGCCACCGCCCTGTCGCTGGCCCTCGCCGGCAGCGCCTTCGCCGCCGAAAAGGTGAACATCAATACCGCCGACGCCGCCACCCTCGACCGCGTGCTGGTCAACGTCGGCCCCAGCAAGGCGGAAGCCATCGTTGCCTACCGCAAGCAGCACGGCGCCTTCCGCAGCGCCGAACAGCTGGCCCAGGTCGACGGCATCGGTCTGAAGACGGTCGAAAAGAACCGCGACATGATCGTGCTCGGCGGCGGCATCGCGCCGGCCAAGCCGACGGTCGCAGTGAAGGCCACTGCGGCGGCCCCGAAGAAGCGCTGAGCCACCCGGCTACTCCAATCAGCCCCACCGGCGCCGAAGGCCGCGAGAGATCGCGGCCTTCGGCATTCGCGCGGACCGGCTCGGCTACACTCGCCCGGCCCGTCTTGGAGGTCCGAATGCCCGCCCGCCTGCGCCTCATCCCCGCACACGATTACCGACGCGAACGTTGGCGAAACGGTCTGGGTTGGACCCGCGAGATCTGGACGTTTCCTGAACTCGCAGCCGACTGGGACTGGCGCCTGTCGATCGCCGAGATCGAGCGCGACGGGCCGTTTTCGACGTTCGACGGCATCGATCGCGAACTGGTGCTGCTGCACGGCAACGGCGTGCGCCTGCGTTTCGACGACGGCGAAGTGCGCGATGTGGCGCCGCCGCACGGGCGGATGCGTTTCGCGGGCGAACGCGCGGTATCCGGCGAACCGATCGACGGCACTACCCACGATTTCAACCTGATGTGGCGCCGCGACCGCATCGACGCCGACCTGTGGCACCGCCCGCTGGTGGGTTCGATGGTGCTGTTCGCCGAACCGGGCGAAACCTGGGTCGTGCATGTGCTGTCCGGCCAGACCCACGCCGCCAACGGCAGCCACCGCGAAGCCGCGGCGATGGGCGACACGCTGTTGCTGGGCGCGACCACGGCGCGCGCGCGATTCGCCCTGGACGGCGGCGGCGAAGTGCTGGTCATGCGGCTGCGGCCGCTTTCCCCAGAAGCGTGACCGAACAGACTCCACTTGAGATGCTGATCAGGGAATGATCATTGCGTTCATGCGTCGATGTGGGCCATGTTCATGCCTGTCCCGAGTGCCGCTTATCCGTGGCACGCATCGGCAATATCGGCTGAATCAGTGGAACATCGAGATGCGCATGATTGCATCGATTCGGAAAAGCGTCGTGATCTATCGCGCAGAGATGGCCACGCTCCTATGACCTGATTCGGCGCCAGCGTCTACGATGCAGACATCATTCGCCCATCGCGGAGAGCTTCATCATGCCGCGCTCCCCAATGCAATGGGTACTGCATGGATAAGCGATGAATTCATCGATCACATTCAACTATTCCGCGTTGAAACGATCGATCAGCTGCCGTTGCCATGCATGCGGCATCGTCTTGATTCGCGCGCAGCGCGCCTCAGCCATGGCATCGCTCGCGTGACACTCAAAGTAGAAGCAATACAGCGGCGTCATCCCGTCACGCCCGTAGCGCCGCTGCTGCGCGCGATAGATCGCATTCCTCACCGCATATGCGCTGGCGATATCGCTCGCCATGTTGACGTAGAACGGCTGCTGTCGCGCAAACGCCAGCATATAGACCACGGCATCCGGCTCTGGCAATGGTCTGCCCCGCAGACTGTCCAGCGTCCAGACCGCCGCCTCGGGCGGGCGCGGAAGGACCGGCGTCGATGTGGCACCATGCTTCAACTGACGGTATCTGAGCATATCCGACAGTATCATTCACCGCCGCTTCCATCGCCTCCGCCATCGCCCTGCGGCCCCATCGACGGCGACTGCGTGCGTGTACCCATCCGCATCGTCGGTCCCTTCGTGCCGTCCTGCTCCTGCTGTTCCTTGCGCGCCTGTTCCTGTGCCTGCTCCAGTGCCAGTGCTTGCTCATGCGCCTGCACCATCGTCTGCGCGACCGTCGAGGATTGCTCCAGCGGGGTCTGCAATGCCTGCGTCACGTCGATGCTGGCACGGCGGCAGTAGTCGGTCGTCGGATCGCCCTGCACCGGAATCAGCGCAGCAGGCATGTCGCGGGCATTGTGCGTGCTCGCATACAGTCCGTCGACGCGGGTCGCCTTGAAGTCGTCGCTCAGGAATTGCGCCACTGCGCCGGCCGCCAATTTGCTTTTCTCTTCATGCGTCAGCAGACACGCCGGCACCACGTCGCTGCGCTCGATCTGACTTAACGCCTGTGTGTACATCCCATGCGCCGGATGTGCGGGCTGCGTCATCAGCAACGGGGCCGGCTGCGCGGGTTCGGTTGAAGCTGCCTGAGTGCGATCAGGATCGGCGGTGGACTCGCGTTCGTCGTCGCGTTCGTCCCGCGTCGCCGCACGGTGAGCGAGTGCGGGATCGGGCGCGGTCGCCGCGAGTGCAGCGGGCTGCGCTTCGGCAGGCGCTGCGTGCTGGGGTTCGTTTCGGTCATCGCCATCGCGTCCGCCCGAAGCGGTCAAGCCGACAGTGCGCGGCGCGATGACAGGCTCCGGCGTCTCGCGGGTCGGCATCGACTCCGAAGACAGCGTGCGGTTCGAGTGGCCCTGTTCCGCACGCTCCCGCTCGCGATATGACTGCTCGCGCGCATCGTGTTCTTCGGGCGTCGCCTCAGCGATCGTCCGCTCCGGCGATGACTGGTGTGGTGTGTCTTCGCCACGACTGCGCGCGCGCACGTCGGTCAATGCCTTTGCGATGTCCTCGGGCGTGGTGGTCGCAGCAATCTTCACTACGCCATCAGCGTCTCTGTGAAGGTGATGGATCGGGCTGTTGGGCGTGAACTGGCCGCTGGCATCCTGGCCCAGCACCAGCGTGATAGTCGTCGCGCCCGTTTCCGCGCGTGTGCGCTGCACGGCCAAGTAGCTCGCGTCGAAGTCTTCCGGCCTCGTGTCGCGATCAATACCCCGGTTTAGATACGCTTCGCGCAGAAACGCTTTGTCTTGCTGTTCCGGCGTCGGCGGCTGCCAAGGCGGCATGCTCGCGAGTTGCTGTTGATGGTCTTGCAGTGCCGGCAGCAGACGGTCGCGGGTCAGTTCCAACTCCAGCGCGCGTTGCGCGGTTGCGGTTTGACTATCGTGCGCCCATTCGCCCTGCGCATCGCGTTGGTAGTGCTTGCCATCGGAGGCTTGCAGCAGATCGGGATTGAGTGCGGTCGCGACGGCAGGCGGCATGCCGCCGGCAGGGGTCTGGTCGTAGCCATGCGCCTTGTGGCCCGTCTGGTATTGCGCCGCAATCTCTGCGGGGCCGGCCGCGAGATTCTGATCGATGGTCCGCTGCACCTGCGCGCTGAGTTGCGCGGCTTGCTCGGCACCGGCTTCTACCGTTTCCTTTGCGCTCGGATTGTTGTTGATGTCGTAGGCCGTCACCACCTCGCGTGTCCACGCGCCACGGTCGGGCTGATACGTCCACTGGTCGCCACCATCGCCCGCCGCCTGCACGAACGGATCGCGCGGCGTCGGCACCGCGGCCAGCGCCTGCTCCACCGCGATCACGCTCGCCTGTGCGCTCAACTCGCGCGCCTTGTCCGGCAGTGCTGCAAAGTCCTGCTGTCGCGCTATGTTCTGGCCATCGTCCAGCAAGTCTGCGCGCATATCTTCACGGATCCACTGCGTACCGCTGAACGTCCACTTCACACCTTCGCTCTCGACGTTGTAGACGCGGTGCTTCTGCCACAGTTCGACGCCTTGCTCGGCGGCCTTGCCGAACAAATAGCCTTCGCCCAACACCAGCGCCGCCGTGCCGCCGCTGCCGACATTCAGCGCGGTGGCCGTCGCGCTTGCAGCGATCGTACCCACCACCATACCGGCCGTTTGCGCGGCTTGACGCGCAACCGTATCCACTGCTGCTGTCTCGTTGTGCAGCGTGTTCGAAAACACCTGCGCGCGCTCGCGGGTACCGTTCCATTCGTAAGCGGTCATGGCGGCTTCAACTGCAATGCCGCCAACAATGCCGCGCACATGCGGGCTGTGCGGTGTGTCGATGTCCGACACAGAATAGTCGTATCGGGACGCGCGTAGGCGTGGGCTGTCTTGGAAGACGGGTTGCGTGTCGTAACCTATACTGAATCGTTTGTGATCGGCGGCGGTGATGAATTTTTCTTCGAAAGCCTCGTCCAGTAGTTCCTTACTCATCGACCGGTGCGCATCGTTATGATGGCGCATGATTTGATTGGAATCGAAATATTGGTCATCAGACCAGATGCGTGTGACGCGGCCGGCGTCCTGTTCTCTAGCAGCGACTTCCAGCATGGAGACTTCGCCGGAGCTAGTACGGGCAATTTGGCCGGTTCGGAGTTTTTGCTCTGTATCGGGTGCAGGCAATACAGTGACTTGCCTATCGGCGATGTACTCTGAGAGCTCCTTCTTGAGCGGGCCATCTTCGATTTCACGTAAAACTCTGTCAGTAATGGCGAATTCACGATCCTGCTCAATCGCAATTTCCATGTAGAGATCAATTAGATTTGTGCCGCCTGCCTTATAAGCATAGACAAGACTGTTCGTATCGGCGAGCAAGTATCCCTTGGTCACGACAAAGCCCCTGAGTTTTCCCTTGCAGCGCGGAAATAGTCACGGACTTTACCGAGCAATAAAATGTAATCAATTGTAGCAAGGCCCGGGAGCCATTCTTTAGAGAGCTCTTCAAGTTTCCATGAAAGATCGCTGTTAATTTCGTTGTTATCGCGGTCTTGCCTGATGTACTCGACAAAGTCATCAGACATTTTTTGCTCAAAATAGGTGACAAATGCGGCCACTTCTTCATCTGTCCACTTGCGCCATTTTGCGCGCTCTGCCATGACCCTCTCAGATCTGGCTACCATTTCTTCAAATATCTGCTCGTTGGATTTCGCACGTTGCCAAGGCCGGTTGAGATACCGCAGGATATTTGCTTTTAAATTCTCATCCGTTAACGCATCAATCTTGGCTTGCAGTTCGGGGCTGATGGGCATGGCCATGTCCTTTTCTTTGCTGGCAGATCGTTAGTATATGAACATCTTATGCTTGCGTACGGTCTTTACACCCTGAGGCACGACCGCATCGACCGCCGCAGTCTCGTTGTCTAAGGTGCCTTTGAACACCTGCGCGCGCTGGCGCGTCTCGTTCTATTCGTAGGCGGTGATGGCGGCTTCGATGGCGAGGCCGGCATTGAAGCCGCGCAGCCGCGGATAGGGGTCTGCAGGCTTCGGCACGGGTGCACGGGCTGGCTGCGCACCGGGGCTGACCAGTGCGTCGAGGGTGCTCCAGGCGTCGCTGTCGCGCGTGCTGATGGCGGGTTAGTCGAACTGCAGGTGTTCACGCTGCAACGCAGGCGTGGATCTGGGGTTGTCCGGCAGCGTGCGATGCCAGTCGGCCTGCTCCTGCGCTTCTTTCGCATCTGTTGCGGCGTCGGC
>JAYUUH010000504.1:0-8552 GCA_043754745.1 Lysobacter sp. | reverse complement strand
GCCGAGGGCCATCGTCCGATCTGCCAGGACACCGGCATCGTCACGGTGTTCCTCGAAATCGGCATGGACGTGCGCTGGGACGACGCCACCATGGGCGTCGAGGACATGGTTCACGAAGGCGTGCGTCGCGCCTACAACCATCCCGACAACAAGCTGCGTGCCAGCGTGCTGGCCGACCCGGCCGGCAGGCGCACCAATACGAAGGACAACACGCCCGGCGTGGTCAACGTTAAGATCGTGCCCGGCAATACCGTCGACGTGATCGTCGCTGCGAAGGGCGGCGGTTCCGAAGCCAAATCGAAGTTCGCGATGCTCAATCCCTCCGATTCCATCGTCGACTGGGTGCTGAAGACCGTACCGACGATGGGCGCCGGCTGGTGCCCGCCGGGCATGCTTGGCATCGGCATCGGCGGCACCGCCGAAAAGGCGATGCTGCTGGCGAAGGAAGCGCTGATGGAGCCGATCGATATCTTCGATCTGCAGGCGCGCGGCGCTTCCAATCGCGCCGAAGAACTGCGGCTGGAACTGTACGAGAAGGTCAACGCACTGGGCATCGGCGCGCAGGGTCTCGGCGGCCTGACCACGGTGCTCGACATCAAGGTCAAGGATTACCCGACCCATGCCGCCAATCTGCCGGTGGCGATGATCCCGAACTGCGCGGCCACGCGCCACGCGCATTTCACCCTGGACGGCAGCGGCCCGGTGATGCTGGACCCGCCGTCGTTGGCCGACTGGCCCGAACTGACCTACGACGCCAGCAAGGGTCGCCGGGTGAATCTCGATACCGTCACGCCCGAAGACGTGGCCAGTTGGAAGCCGGGCGACGTGCTGTTGCTCAACGGAAAGCTGCTGACCGGCCGCGACGCCGCGCACAAGCGGATGGTCGACATGCTCGACAAGGGCGAACCGCTGCCGGTCGACTTCAAGGGCCGCTTCATCTATTACGTCGGCCCGGTCGACCCGGTGCGCGACGAAGTCGTGGGCCCGGCCGGCCCCACCACCGCCACGCGCATGGACAAGTTCACCGAGCAGGTGCTGGCGCAGACCGGGCTGCTGGGCATGGTCGGCAAGGCCGAGCGCGGCCCGGCCGGCATCGACGCGATCAGGAAGCACCGGTCGGTGTATCTCATGGCCGTCGGCGGCGCCGCGTACCTGGTGTCGAAAGCGATCAAGGCCTCGCGCGTCGTCGGCTTCGCCGACCTCGGCATGGAAGCGATCTACGAATTCACCGTCGAGGACATGCCGGTCACCGTCGCCGTCGACTCCACCGGCGAATCGGTCCACAAGACCGGCCCGCGCGAATGGCAGGCGAGGATCGGCAGGATTCCGGTGGTGGTGGAATAAACCCCGTCGGGAAGACGATGTTGCCGAAAAGAAAAGCCCGCACTGCATGCGGGCTTTTCTTCACCTTGGCGACGCCTCGTTGATCAATACAGCGCCGCGCGGTTATTGGCGATGCGGACGTTGGAACCTTCGCGGATGCCGTTCAGATCGTCCTGCGAGACCACGACCTCACGGCCGTCGCGCATGCGCACGAAAATGTTGTATCCGGTGCCGGCGCGGTTCTGGATCGCGTTGCCGATCACGCCGCCGGCGGCCGCGCCTGCGACGGTCGCGGTGTTCTTGCGACCTTCGCTGTCGGTCTTGTTGTCGGCGAGTTCGCGCGCGGCCAGGCCGCCGATCACAGCGCCGACGACGGCCCCGGTCGCATTCGGCGCGCGGCTGCCGGCGCCTTGTTCGATGCGGGTCACGGTGCCGCAGTCGTAACAGGACGACTGCGAATTGCCGTACGCGGAGCCGTTACCGCTGGAATAACCGCCGGATGGGCTGGTGGCGCAGCCGGCAAGCGAAAGCGTGGACACTGCCATCGCGGCAACAAGAATCTGGGTTTTCATATAGACCTCCGGAACATGATGGGGTGGGAGCATTCGCTCCGTGGCCGAACCCTATTCCGCGCTGGATGAACACCCCACGACCGTGTGCGATGCACGGCGGTTTCCGTTCAGAATTGAATTTCGCGAACTGCCATGCGCATCGCGCTCACATTTCAAATCCCGCGGAAATACACATCCACATAATCGGCCACCGGGTCGCAGGGATTGGTCATCTCCTGCATGCGCCAGTACTTGCGCCCACCCTTGGTCTTGAAGGTGAAGGTGCCGCTGCGTTTGCATTCGACGCCGTCTGCGATGTGGTTGACCCGGGTCGTGATGTCGCCCACGAACACGAAGCCGTCCCTGCTGGCGGAAACGATCTTTCCCGAGAGGCGCAGGTAGTCGCGGGCATTCTCGCCTTCGCCGTTCTGTTCGCCGCTCAACGACAGCGTTTGGCCGCGGTCTTCGATCACCAGTCTGCCGGCCCTGCTCAGATCGCCCCAGCCCAGCCATTGCAGGGTGAGCGCATGATCGCCGACCAGTCTTGCCTTCGCCGCGGCATCCAGGCCCTTGGCCGGGTTGGCGGCGAACGAAAAAGAGCAGAAGCCGGCCAGGAACACGCCGAGCGCGAAAGGGGTGGGAGAACGCATGTCGTGACCGATCCTTTTATCTCTGGAAGATGGAATGCCGCATCGGCGGGCCGGGTCGCCGCGCCGGCCGCGATCAATGTTTGCCCACGCCCGGCTGCAGCAGATTGACGCCGCCGTCGTCCGCGCGCGCTTCGGCGACCTGCACGTCGATTTCGCGATTCACCGATGTGTCCACGCCGTTGTGCAGCGATTCGTCCACCGCTTCGACTTCCTTCGCATCGCGCTCACGCGAGGTCACGATGTGATAGGTCGTCCGCGGGGCTTCGATGCCCGCATTGGCGAAAACCGATTTCACCTGGCGGATCGCTTCGCTGCGGACTTTGCCCAGGTCGCTCTCATGCTGGTCCACCCAGCCGTGGAAACGCAACTGGATGCCGGCCGCACCGAATTCGACCACGGTCCACGCCGGCGCCGGTTCGTCCAGCACGCCCTCGACCTGGGCGATCGCGGCCATCGCAAGGGTCTGCGCTTCGCGGATAGACTGGCTGCCGTCGATCAGCATACTGAAATCGAAACGGCGTTTCGGATTCTTGCTGTAGTTCAGTACGACGGATTTGAAGACCAGGCTGTTCGGCAACTGCAGATGGTTGCCATCCAGGGTCATCATCACGGTCGCGCGCGAGTTGACCGAGATCACTTTGCCTTCGCGATTGTCGATGACGACGTGCTCGCCCGGTTCGAACGGTCGGCGCACGCTGAGCAGGATGCCGGCGATGTAGTTCTCGGCGATGTCGCGGAACGCGAAACCCAGCACCAGACCGACGACGCCGGCAGAACCGAGCACGGCGCCGACCACCGAGGTCAGCCCGATCAGATCCAGTGCGATCAGCACGCCGATCAGCATGATCGCCGTGCGCACGATCATGCGCACCAGTCCGCTCATGTATGGATTCTGCGAGCGCACTTTGACCAGATGCAGGCGATTGCCGACGAACCGCGAGATCCAGCTCGCGATCAACAGCACCAGCAGCGCGAGGATCAGCAGCGGGATGCGTTCGAACAGACGCACGAGCGCATCGTTGGCGTTGTCGACGATCGAGTCCAGGCACTCGCCGAGGTGACGTACGTTGCAGCGGCTCGGCATCCGGGCGAGCGCCGCGGATGCGGTATCCGTCGCGGCGGGTTTGGCATCGGCGACGATCGGGGCCGGCGCGCCGGCGGCGTTGGCGATGCCCGCCGCCAGCAGTGCGAGCAGGCACCAGATTGCGAAATGCCGCAGGAAATAGGCGGATGCTGTCATGCGTTGGGAAGTGGGGTCCGGGAGTGCAATGCGGAAGCGCGATTCAGGAATGCGGTTCAAGAATGTTGTTCAAGGATCCGGTTCAAAAAGGGAGTTCAAAAAAACCAGGCGAAGAAGAACAGACCGATCATGGCGAACGCAAGCGCGAGTTTCGACACCACGCCGAAGAGGATGCCGAGCCAGGTGCCCAGGCCGATTTTCGTGGCCTGACCGACTTCGGTGCGGTCGAGCTTGCGCCGATGCAGAAGCTCGCCAATGACCGCGCCGACGAAGGGCGCCACGAACACGCCGACCAAGCCGAAGAACAGCCCGGCGATCGTGCCGAGCATGGCGCCGACGATGGCCGAGCGGCTAGCGCCGACGCGTTTGGCGCCCATCGCGGTGGCGGCGAAATCGATCCCCAGCGACAGCACGGTGAGCACACCCAGAATCACCAGCGTCAGTACGCTGATGCGCTCGAAACCGTCGACCCACGCGGCCAGCAGCATGCCGCCGAAGACCAGCGGCAGGCCGGGCAATGCGGGCAGGATCACCCCGGCGACGCCGATCACGATCAGGACCGCTGCGAGGATGTAGAGAAAAACGGTGTATTCCATGGAAATTCCGGCGCGGAGGAGAATGACGTGTGCGGAACATGATGGCATGCCGGCACGGACAACGGCATGCGGAGGTCTGAACGGCGACGGCCCGCCGAAGCGGGCCGTCGAGCGTGTTCGTTCGAAGCGTGCGGACGATTCCGCAGCAATCAGTTCTGCGCCGGGGTGTTCTCGGCGAAGTATTCGTGGCTGTCGGCATTGTCGAGCGCGAGGGTCGGATTGTTGACCGCCAGATTCTGCGCGAGGCCTTGGCCGTAAGCGTGGTCGTCGGTATCGGCCACCACCGTGAAGTGGCTCATCTCGTGGATCAGGGTACCGGCCTTGGAGTCGGTGCCGATCAGCGGCGCCGACCAGAACGCATTGCAGACGAAGATCTGGTAGTGCTGGTTCTTGAAGACGTAGGCGTAATAGTTTTCGTTGCAACCGCAGTTGATGGTGACCTGTCCGCCGGTCTGGTCCAGCGCATTGTCGATCGAGATGAAATGCTGCTGCGCGGTGGCGTAACGGCTGCTGGTGTAAGCGCCGAACCAGGTGGTATAGCGCGCACCCGTGGTGCCCGCATTGAGATAACCTTTCGCGCGTTCGGAATAGGCGCGCGCCGACAGCACGGCGTTGCCGATGGTGGCGATCTGCGAAGCATTGCACGCGACGGTGCTGATGCCGAGGACATCGGACAGTTCCGGGTTGGCCGGCAGGACCGGGCTGATCCGGCGGCCATTGGCGAACGTGGCGCGCTGGTCCAGCATGCCCTGGTCCAGCGCGATGCGGATCGGCGCGCCCTGCGCGATCATCGGCAGACCGTTGCGCTGCTGCAGGCGGGCGCCGCCGGAAAGCGATGCGTATTGCAGCGGCGCGGCGTAGGTCACGGTGTAGTCGCCGGCTTTCGACAGATCGTAAGCGGTACTCAGCTCGACGACGCTGCGGTAGCTGCGGCCTGCGCGCAGGATCGCGAAATCTTCGGCGGCGGGCACGCCGCGTTTGATCATCGCGCCCTCGAAACCAACTTCGAGACCGTCGCGCGTGATCCGGAACAGGTTCGAGCGCTGCACATCGATGGGCAATTGCCATTTCGGGATGCGCAGAGTCTTGCCGCTGGTGTTGGTGACCGTGACTTCGACCTTGTCGGCGCCGAGCGAGATCACGCTGACGCGGAGGGGATTCGCCTGCTGTTTCTGCTTGAGCGTCGGCGTGGCCAGCGCGACTGCGAAAACGCCGGTGACGAGCGCGCCGAAGGCCAGGACGCTGCCGGCAAGTCGGGTGGATTTGAGCGACATGATGGTTCCCCTGCGCGGAGACGGGTCCGCGCTGACTGAGCCGCATGATATCGGGGTCGGGCTATCGTCGCATCCGCCCGGAAATCCAGCTGCGCGTTCAGGAACGCAGGCGCTGGGCCTGGCAAGGCGCGGACACAGGAACGGCCCGCCGGAGCGGGCCGTCTTGTAACGCGCGACGCGAGTGGCTCAGTTCTGCGCCGGAGTGTTCTCGGCGAAATACTCGTGGTTGTCGGCGTTGTCCAGGGCGCGCGTGGGGTCGCTGGTCGCCAGGCTCTTGGCCGCGCTCTGGCCGTAGGCCCAATCGTCCGTGCCCGCTACCACGTTGAAATGGCTCATTTCGTGGATCAGCGTGCCGGCCTTGGAGTCCGTGCCGGTGTTCGGAGCGTTCCAGAAGGCGTTGCAGACGAAGATCTCGTAAGGCCGGGTCGGGTAGACGTAGGCGTAGTAGTTCTGGTTACAGCCGCAGTTGATTTTGATCTGGCCGCCGCTCTGGTCCATCGCGCTGTCGATCGCCGCGAAATGCTGCTTCGCGGTGGCGTAACGGCTGGAAGTGTATGCGCCGAACCAGGTGGTGTAGCGAGGGCCGGTGTTGTTGGCGTTGAGGTAGCCCTTGGCGTTTTCGGAGTAGGCGCGGGCCGAGTTCACGGCGGTGCCTGCCGAGGTAGTCCGCGCGCTGGTGCAGCCGACGTAGTTCACGCCGTTGACCACCGCGATCGTTCCAACCGGTTTGGCCGCTGCGGAGATCCGCAGGCGCTGGGTCGGCGTCGCTTCGCCGCCTTCCACCCAGACCTGGAGCGGTGCGCTCTGCGCGATCATCGGCAAGCCGTTGGCCTGCCTCAGCATCGCGCCGCCCGACATCGATGCGAATTGCAGGGGCGCGCCGAAAGTAATGCTGTAGCGGCCGGTCCGCGACAGGTCGTAGGCCTCGCCGAGGTCGATCGTCGCTTTATGGCTCTGGCCGGGGCGCAAGATCGCGAAATCCGCTGCGGTCGGCGTCGTGCGCTTGATCATGCGGCCTTCGTAGCGGACTTCTTCGCCATCGCGGTTGATCGCGAACAGATTGGATTCGGCGACCGTCGAGGGCAGTTGCCACTTCGGGATCCGCGCGGTCTTGCCGCTGGTGTTGGTCACCATGACTTCGACCAAGCCGCTCCCCAACGACAGCATGCTGATGCGCAGCGGATTGGCTTTTTCCACTCGCGGCGCGGCCTCGGCCGCGGCGAACACACTGGCGATGCTGGCGGCGAGGACCGTCGCCGCGCCGATGGTGATCAAGATGTTCTGATTCATTCCGTTGCCCCGTGAGTCAATGAAAAGCCCGCGGATGCGGGCGATTCCGAGCATAGGCGGCACGGTGTCCGGGCGCACGCTGCTGTGCAGCAACGGCGGGAACGCTCCCTCAGCGGAAATCCTGGTGGCAGCCTTTGCAGCTTTCGCCGATCTTGGTGGCGACCGCATTCACGCCTTCACAGTTGATCGGCGGCGCCGACAGCGCGCCGTCGAGCGCGGCGCGCATGCCGCTGGCCTGCTTGACGAACCGTTCGTCGTCGCTGAGGTCCGGGAACGCGCGCTCCAGATCGTCCGACATCGTCCGCAGGCCCTTGAGGTGCGGGATGATATCGGTCGCGTTGCAGCGGTTTTCCGCGGCTTTCGAGCCCAGCTGTTTCAGATGCCATGCCTGCACATGCATCACGCTGTCGGGGAAATGGTCGCGACGCTCGTCGAGGGTGCGCATCAGCATCACCACGGCGATGGCGCCGAGCGCGAGGCCCAGGAAGAAGACGAAGAAGTAGCGCCCGAAAGCGGGGGATTTGGGGCGGACTTGCTCGGGCGTGGTCGACATGCGGCGGCTCCTGGCGGGTAGACGAAAACATACCATGCCGGACCACGCATGCCCCTCGGTCGTCCGGACGACGCTCCGTTAAACTGCACGGATGACCAAGCGCCTGCCCCATGAAAACCTCTCCGACGGAAGCGTCCTCGACACCGAAAGCGAGCTCAACGAACGCTGGACCGAACGGTTCGCCGGCATTGACCGGCTTTACGGCGCAGGGGCGCTGGCGCGTTTCGCCCGCTGCCATGTCGCAGTGGTCGGTCTGGGCGGGGTCGGCTCCTGGCTGGTCGAGGCATTGGCCCGCAGCGGTGTGGGCCGGTTGACCCTCATCGATGCCGACGATCTGTGCGTCTCCAACACCAACCGCCAGCTGCCCGCGCTGGCCGGGCAGTACGGTCGCAACAAGGCCGAGGCCATGGCCGAACGCTGCCGCGCGATCAATCCGGAGATGACGGTCGATCCAGTCCTGGATTTTCTCACGCCATCGAATCTCGAAGCGCTGCTCGGTCGCGGCTACGACCTGGTAATCGACGCCTGCGACAGCTTCCGCACCAAGGTCGAAGCGATCGCCTGGTGCCGGCGCCGCAAGATTCCGATGATCACCGTCGGCGCGGCGGGCGGTCGGCTCGATCCGACCCTCGTGCGGGTGCGCGACCTTTCGCGCACGGAGCACGACGCGATGCTCGCGCTGATCCGCAGGAAGCTGCGCGGGGAGTTCAATTTCCCGAAGAATCACCAGCGTTATTTCGGCGTACCCGCGATCTATTCGCTGGAGAACGTGCAGTACCCGCAAGCCGACGGCAGCGTGTGCGGGCTGCGGCCCAAACTCGGCGCGGACGCTGCACTGAAACTCGACTGCGGCGCGGGCTTGGGCGCGGCGACGCACATCACCGGCGCGTTCGCGTTCGTGGCTGCCGGCAAAGCGTTGGAGATGCTGTTGAAGGGCCGAACGGTCGGGAAGTAAGCCGCGCCGCGTTCAACGTCGGATGCGATGGCTTAAATCGGATGCGATGGCTTAAAAAGGTCGTCATCCCGGCGCAAGCCGGGATCAAGTCTTTGGTTGTACGTCGAATAGCAAAAGCGG
>JAYUUH010000503.1:0-2875 GCA_043754745.1 Lysobacter sp. | reverse complement strand
CGGCCTCGCCACCGAGGTTGTTGAGCTTGAGCATGCCACCCATCGCTTCGAGCGTACGCAAGGCGTTGTCGCGGGCGATGCCGTCGCGCGCCTGCTGCTTGCCGATCGCAATCAGCGCTTTGTAGATATCCTTCACCTGCTCGATGAAGCTCTTCTTCACGTCGATGCTGAAGGCGGATTCGCCGATCGAGAACTTCAGTTCCACGTCCATGTCGAGCGTGCCGGCGGTTTCGATCGCGACATAACCGATACGCTGGGTGGCGTATTCGTAGCGCTTGATCATGCGCTTGCTCGAGACCGCGGAATCGCCGTCGACGTGGATCAGCGCGAGGTTGGTGAAGCAGTATTCGTCCTTCTTCGACTTGATCAGGAAGAAGATCTTCTCGCCGTCTTCATGGAACAGATAATCGTCGGCGTCGACCTTGTCGTAATCCGCAGGCGAAACGATCACGCCGATGTCGCTGATGCCCAGCGCTTCGGCGGCGAATTTCTTGAACATGGGTGGCGTCCTTCTGGAATGGATGAGCGCGTACGAATCGCGCCACGAATCCTACCAGAGAGAAGGTCACGGACCGTTCGTGACCAATGGCACTGCCGCGCAGGGATTGTGACGAATGCATGAAACCCGATCGATCCGGGCCATGATGCCCGCCTCGCAGTCAGCGCCGCCTTGTCGCCAGCACGCGCTCGACATCGGCCAGGGACAATCCACGCATGCGCAGCAATACCAGCAGGTGGTAGACGAGATCGGCGGCTTCGCCGAGCAATGCTTCATCGTCTTCCACCACCGCGCCCAGCGCGGTTTCCAGCCCTTCCTCGCCGACCTTCTGCGCGATGCGCTTGATGCCGCTTTCGAACAGTTTCGTGGTGTAACTGCCCGGTGGACGATCCGCTTCGCGCCGACGGATCAGGTCGTCGAGATCGCCGAGCTCGCTGCCGGGCGCGGAGGGGAAACAGCTTTGCGTACCGAGGTGACAGGTCGGTCCGTGCGGCCTCGCCTGCACCAGCAGGGTGTCGTTGTCGCAGTCCACTTCAAGGCTCACCAGCGCCAGCGCATGCCCGCTGCTCTCGCCCTTGGTCCACAGCCGCTGTTTGCTGCGGCTGAAGAATGTGACCTGGCGCAGTTCGAGGGTTTTCGCCAAGGCTTCGCGCGACATGTAGCCGAGCATCAGCACGCGATGCGAGTCCGCGTCCTGCACGATCGCGGGCAACAGGCCGTCCTGCTTTTCCCAGGCCAGGGTTCCAATATCGAGGGTTTCGATATCGAACGCGTTCGTATCGGCAGAGACAGTTCCGCTCACAGTCGCACCTCAATGCCTTGCGCGCGCAGATCGCGCTTGAGATCCGGAATCGCGATCGCGCCGGAGTGGAACACGCTGGCCGCCAGCGCGGCGTCGACATCGGCCTCGCGGAACGCGTCGACGAAATGTTCGGCCGCGCCCGCACCGCCGGACGCGACCAGGGGCACGTCGCAGATCGCGCGCACCGCCTTGAGCTGTTCGAGATCGTAACCGTTGCGCACGCCGTCGCTGTCCATGCAGTTGAGCACGATCTCGCCTGCGCCCAGGACCTGCGCCTCGCGCACCCACTCGAGCGTGGCCTTGCCCAGCGCCTTCGTTTTGTTCGGATCGCCGGTATAGCTGCGCACACGCCAGACGCCATCAGCGTCGCGCATCGAATCGATGCCGACCACCACGCACTGGCTGCCGTAGGCTTCGGCGATCTCGGAAATCAACGCCGGCCGCTCCAGCGCGGGCGTATTGATCGACACCTTGTCGGCGCCCGCGAACAGCACGCGGCGCGCGGTGTCGACGCTGCGGATGCCGCCGGCGACGCAGAACGGGATGTCGATGGCCGTAGCGACGCGCTCCACCCATTCGATGTCGACGGCGCGGCCGTCGGGGCTGGCGCCGATGTCGTAGAACACCAGTTCGTCGGCGCCTTCGTCGCGATAACGGCAGGCGAGTTCGACGATGTCGCCCATGTCGACGTGATCGCGGAACCGCACGCCCTTGACGACGCGTCCGTCGCGCACATCCAGGCAGGGCACGATGCGTACGCTCAGCATGCCAGCGCGTCCTCAATGGTCATGCCGCCTTCCAGCAGCGAACGGCCGAGCACCGCACCAGCGCAACCCGCTTCGCGCGCGGCCACGATATCGGCGACATCGCGGACGCCGCCGCTGGCCTGCAGTTCGAAGCCTTCGCCGCGCGCAACGATCATCCGATAGAGTTCGAGATTCGGGCCGCGCATCATGCCGTCGCGGGCGATGTCGGTGCAGAGCAGATGCCGCGCGCCCGCATCGCGATAGCGGCGCAGGCAGGCGTCGAGATCGAGTTCGGCGCGCTGGGTCCAGCCATGGATCGGCAGTTGCCATACGCCACCCTCGTCCTGGCGCGTGTCGAGCGCGATGGTGATGCGCGCGGCGCCGTAACGTTGCAGCCAAGCTTCGACCAGCACTGGCTCGCGCACCGCGAGCGAACCGATCACCACGCGCGAGGCGCCCTGCGCCAGCATCGCGGCGACCGCGGCTTCGTCGCGCACGCCGCCGCCGGTCTGGACCTGCAGGCGGCCATCGTCGGCGATGCTGCGCAACAGCGGCGCGAGCGTGTAACCTCCGGCGCGCGCCGCATCCAGATCGACCAGATGCAGCCAGCGCGCACCGGCATCGGCGTAGCGCATCGCGACCGCGAAGGGATCGTCCGGATAGCGCGTCTCGCGCTTGTAGTCGCCCTGCTGCAGGCGCACGACGCGTCCTTCGCGGACATCGATGGCGGGATAAACAGTGAATGTTTTTTCGACGACGCTCATGCGGGAAGCTTCAGGAAATTGTCGAGCAGGCGCAGGCCAGCTGCGGAGGAACGCTCGGGGTGGA
>JAYUUH010000502.1:0-8559 GCA_043754745.1 Lysobacter sp. | reverse complement strand
TCAGTCGTAATTCGCGCCCGGCGCGTCGACCCAGTTGTGGAGGCGGTCGCGGTGCGCGTCGGACAGCGAGATGAAACGGAAACCCGCCCAGGATTGCCCGGGCGAGCTTGCGCGATCGAACCAGAGCACATGCGCACCGACTTCGATATCGCCGGCTTCGCCCGGCAGGCGGAAGCGGAACTGATACAGCGCGTCCTCGGTCAGCGGCACGCTGGCCATCAGCAGCATGCCGCCTTCGGACAGATTGCCGATGCGGCCGGCGATTTCCTCGGTCATTACATCGCTGACCAGGACGGTTTCGTCGACCTTCCGGCGCGGCGAACGCCGGTGCTCTTTCGAACTCATCGGGAATCTCCGCTTGAGGATGTGCCGGAGCCCGCGGCAGCGTCCGGTGCGTCGGGATGCGCGGCAGCGGCCTTGGGGCTGGGCACCGAGCGGACGTAAGTCCCTTCCGGCGCCGGCATGCTGTCGTCGTGAGGGGCCGCAGGGCCGGAGCGCACCGCGACATCGCCGCCGTCGGCGGCCGGATCATCGTCGCGACGCCCGGTGCCGGTGAGGCTGCGCAGGGCATTGATCGCGGCGTGCCAGGCGCGGTCGACCAGGCCGGCGCGCTGGACCGTGACGATACGTACCTGGTCCTTGGCCATCATCCGCGCGAGGCTGTCGAGCGAATGTTCGCCGACGCGCTGGCCGCGCTGGTTGACGAACAACGCGGTGCCGGTGATGGGGCTGAACCACGACATGCGCCGGCGGACCACCTCGCCCTGCTGGTTGGTGACGAATTCGATCCAGGTACCGAACGGCAGGAGGCGCAGTCGTTCGTAGCATTCCTGCTCGTGCGGCGAGCGCGCCGGCAGATCGGGCTTGCGCGCTTTCTGCGCGTCCTCGCCCAGGCGCACGCGCGCCTTGAGCTTCATCGTCAGTTCGGTGCGGGACTCGCCGTCCTCGTCGTCGCGCACGCTGCTCGACAGGCGCCTGGCGATGACATCGGCTTCGGCATCGTGATACCCGACCTGCTTGAGCGCCGACTCCACGTGCGCCTTCAGCGCGGGATTCTCGGCATTCGTGTCGCGATCGGTGCAGGCGGCGGCGATCTGGCGGGTGACGCCGATCTGCCGGTTCCACTCCTCCGAACCCTCGCCGTGGCGGAGGAAGGTGAGCGTGAGCACGTCGGCCCAGGCCTGGTTCAAGAGCGCGCGGGTGAACTTGGGCAGCGGCTGTTCGCCGACGACCTCGGCCAGCACCTGCTCGGCGCGAAGCTTGGCGGCTTCGAGTTTTTCCTTGCCGCGCGCGGCTTCGACGTGGCGCCGTTCCAGCGTTTCGGCGCGGCGCATCTGGGTGTCGATGTGGGTCTGGAGCTGCTTGTTGCTCTGCTCGAAGACTTCGAGATTGCCGTCGTAATGCTTGACCGCGTGGGTCACCGCCTGCTGCAGCGGCGCCAGCAGCTGCGGGTCGATATCGTCGTCGGCCAGCCATTTCGCCGCGGTTTCCGACACCGTTCCCAGCAGCTTGCGGGCCGGGTGGTTGGGACGCACGAAGAACGAGCGGTCCTGCAGGGCGACGCGCAGCAGGGTGAGCTGCATCCGCTTGACCAGCGCCGCCGCGGGCGCGTCGTCGCGGATCTCGCGCTGCAGGTGGCTGTAGAGCAGGCCGACCAGATCGAAGGTGTCGCTGTCGCCGGGCGCCAGCGCCACCGGCTTGCCGGTCTGCTGGCGCGCCTGCGCCAACAGCGAGCGTTTGATCTCGGGGATGCTGGGCGTGCTGCCGTCGGGCAGGTTCGGCTGGGCCTCCAACCGGCTGAGCGTCTGCAGCAGGTCGCGGGTCGGTATGGCCGTTTCCGCACGCTGGCCCGGCAGCACCGGATTCAGCCGCTCCGCCTGGTTGCGGCGCTGGGACAACAGTTGCTGCAGGTCGTGGAAAGCTTTCTGCTCATCGACCGCGGGCGTCGGCACCGATTGCCCCATCCACTCGGTGTGCGGGCGGTCGCCGTCGTAGGACTGCGCATTCCCAGCGCCGGACGACGCCGTGGCGCCTTGCGCAGCCTCGCCGCGATCCGCGAACGCGCCGCCCATGCCGTCCCCGGGTTGGCGGCTGGACATCCGCTCCGCGCCGCTGGCGCCGGGCATTCCCGACATGCCGGCTTGCGATGGCGATCCCGCCTGTGATCCTCCCGCGGGGGAACCGCCGGGACGCCGCGCGGCCGCGCCCAGCCTGGGCGTCCCGGGATCGGCCCCGGCTTCCGCATCGGTGTGACCGTGGTCGTCGTCGCTTCCGGCGCGGGTCCGTATCGGCACGTAAGTCAGCCCGGGCAGGATGCCTTCGTTGGCGAGCAGGGCGTCCAGCTTCTCGAACAGATCCGGACACTGCACCATCACCCGGCGGTCGAAGATGCGATAGAACAGCAGGCGTGCGCCGTGGTCCAGTTGCATCACCTCGGCCGCATGGCGCACCGCGCGGCACAGTGCCTGCGGACCGAGTGGCATGCGCTCGCTGTCGAACGCAGGCGCCGCGGCGAGCACGCCGAAGCGCTGGCCGAGCAGATGCAGGATCAGGTTGGTGCGGGATTCCTGGCGCGATGCGATGGCGTACAGCACTGCGCCCTCGTCCATCACCGACTCGTCGACCAGGCTCAAGTTGCGGAAATTCAGGGCAGCGCTGGGCATCGACACCTGGCGCGAGGGGACCGCCAGCGGAACCGGCTTGCGCAGACCTGCCAGGCCGCTTTCCAGCAGTTGCATGAAGCGCGGGGCCAAGTCGTGGCGATTCAGCCGCACCACGCGCAGTGTGTGCATGTAGTCGCTGCCGCCGGTGCCGGTGCCGGTGCCGGTGCCGAAACGCTCGGCCAGGCGCAGGAGTTCTTCCTCGAACTCGGTGATCGCCGAGACGAGATTGCGCTCGAGATCGTCCCCGACCAGCGAAAGCGCGCGCTCCAGCGTCCGGCGCACACGGCGCGGCAGCCCGGCGGAGGCCAAAGTCCTTGGCGCGGCGGAATCCTGTGGGTCGGTGGGCGCAGCCATTTCAGCCTGTGGAAGTGCGACGGAGACCGCATTTCTTAACATGTTCGGCCACCGCCAGCCAAATCCTGCGCTGCGGCACTCCGGCATCCATGGCTTCGGTGCGCGTCATCCGGCTGCCGATGCGTCGTTCAGGAACAGGGAAATCACGTCGTTGGCGAAGCGCAGGCCCGATTCCGTGGGCACGATGCGGCCATCGTCGGCGATCAGCCAGCCCTCGGCGATCGCGCGGCGCAGCGGCGCATCGATCGCCGTACGCGACAGTCCGGTACGGGCCTCGAAACGCCCGAGCGCGAAACCTTCGCGCAGCCGCAGCGCGTTGAGCATGAATTCGAACGGCAACTGCGCGGGCGGGATCTCGGTGTCGGCGCCGACCGCGGCGGCCGTGCCGGCCTGCGCCAGATAGGCCGTGGGGTGCTTGAGTTTCCAGCGCCGCAGTACGCGATCGCGGCCTTCCTCCCCGCTGCGGCTTGCGTCGGTCGAGCCTGCGTCGATCGCAGGCAGCGTGAGCTTGCCGTGCGCCCCGGCGCCGATGCCCAGGTAGTCGCCGAAACGCCAGTAGTTGAGGTTGTGCGCGCACTGCCGCCCCGGCCTGGCGTAGGCGCTGATCTCGTACTGCGCATAGCCGGCATCGGCCAGCAGTGCCTGGCAGTGCTCCTGGATGTCCCAGGCCGCATCGTCGTCGGGAATGCCCTGGGGTGGACGGGCGGCGAAGACGGTGTTGGGTTCCAGCGTGAGCTGGTAGTGGCTGACGTGCGCCGGCTGCAACGCGAACGCCCGCGCAAGATCGCGTTCGGCCATCGCCAGCGTCTGCCCGGGCAGCGCGTACATCAGGTCGAGATTGAGATTGTCGAAACCGGCGTCCTGCGCCAGCTTCACCGCGGCCTCGGCCTGGCTGCTGTCGTGGATGCGGCCGAGCCGCTGCAGACAGCCGTCGTCGAAGCTCTGGATGCCGAACGACAGCCGGTTCACGCCGGCCTTGCGGTAATCCTCGAAACGGCCGTGCTCAGCGGTGCCGGGATTGGTTTCGAGCGTGATCTCGCAGCCGGGCGCGAAACGCAGGCGCGCAGCGGCGGCCTGCAGAAAACGGTCGACCGCGGGCGCCGGAAACAGGCTGGGCGTGCCGCCGCCGAAGAACACCGTCTGCACGGTGCGGCCCCAGACCAGCGGCAGGTCGTGATCGAGATCGGCGATCAACGCATCGACGTAGATCTCGAACGGCAGCGCGCCGCCGCCCTTGTACTCGTGCGAATTGAAATCGCAGTACGGACATTTGCGCACGCACCACGGCAGATGCACGTAAAGCGAAAGCGGCGGGAAACTCAGCATTCACGCATGCCGGACAGACGCATGCCGCACGGCGGCGAGGAGTTTTTCGCGCATCGCCGCCAGCGCAAGGCCGCGATGGCCGATGCGGTTCTTCAGCGCAGCGTCGAGTTCGACCGCGCCCATGCCTCGCTCCGGATCAAAGAACACCGGGTCGTAACCGAAACCGCCGCTGCCGCGCGGCGCGGACAGCACGTGGCCTTCCCACACGCCCTCGGCGATCAGCGGCTGTGGATCGTCGGCGTGGCGCAGCAGCGCGAGCACGCTGACGAAGCGCGCGGTGCGGCGTTCGTCAGGCACGTCGCGCAGCGCATCGAGCAGCTTGGCGATGTTCGCGGCGTTGTCGCCGTGGCCACCGGCGTAGCGCGCGCTGTACAAGCCCGGCGCGCCGTTCAGAGCATCGACGCAGAGGCCGGAATCGTCGGCGAGCGCCGGCAACCCGGTGGCGCGCGACGCATGGCGTGCCTTGAGGATCGCGTTCTCGACGAACGTCAGACCCGTTTCCTCGGCATCCTCGACGTCGAATTCGGTCTGCGCGTGCAGATCGATGCCGGTATCGCCGAGCAGGTCGCGCAGTTCGACGAGTTTTCCCGGATTGCTGCTGGCCAGCACCAGTTTCATGGCGCTTCTTCCGAACACAAGGATTCCAGCAGATCCCAACGATTGCCGTACAGGTCCTCGAACACGGCGACGATGCCGTAATCCTCATGGCGCGGCGCTTCGACGAAACGCACATCGCGCGCCAGCATCGCGGCGTGGTCGCGGCGGAAGTCGTCGGTGTGCAGGAAGAAGCCGACGCGGCCGCCGGTCTGGTCGCCGATGCGAGCGCGCTGGGCATCGTTCGACGCCTGCGCCAGGAGGATTGCGGTCTCGGCGCCGGGCGGCGCGACCAATACCCAGCGCTTGCCGCCGCCGCGCGGCGAATCTTCGCGCAATTCGAAACCCAGATCGTCGACGTAATGCGCGATCGCCCGGTCGTAATCGTCGACCACCAGCGCGAAACAGGCGATATGGCGTTTCATCGACGCGAGGCTCGATCCAGACACGTGGCCCGACTCACCCGCCGGTCATTCCGCCAGCGCGGCGCGCTGCGCGGCCACCAGTTCGGCGATGCCCTGCTCGGCAAGGTTCAACAGCAGATCCAGTTCGCCGCGACGGAAGGCGTGGCCCTCGGCGGTGCCTTGCACTTCGATGAAACCGCCGCCGTCGTTCATCACCACGTTCATGTCGGTGTCGCAGTCGCTGTCTTCGGCGTAGTCCAGGTCCAGCACCGGCACGCCGCGATACACGCCCACCGACACCGCCGCGATCGCGCCGTGGATCGGGTTGCGTGCGATCTCCTTGCGCGACTGCAGCAGGCGCACCGCGTCGACCAGCGCGACGTACGCGCCGGTGATCGCGGCGGTGCGGGTGCCGCCGTCGGCCTGCAGCACATCGCAGTCGAGGGTGATGGTACGTTCGCCCAGCGCGCCGCGATCGACGCAGGCGCGCAGCGAGCGGCCGATCAGGCGCTGGATTTCCAGGGTGCGCCCGCCCTGCTTGCCGCGCGCGGCCTCGCGGTCGCTGCGGGTGTGGGTGGCGCGCGGCAGCATGCCGTATTCGGCGGTGACCCAGCCCTCGCCCTTGCCGCGCATGAAGGCCGGCACGCGGTTCTCGATGCTGGCGTTGCACAGCACGCGGGTGTCGCCGAAAGACACCAGCACCGAACCTTCGGCATGCCGAGTGTAGCCGCGCTCGATGCTGACCGGACGCAGTTGCTCGGGCGTACGGCCACTGGGACGGGCGATGGTCATGGGAGGTTGTCTGCCGCGAAATGGCCGGCGAGTTTAGCATCGCCCCTTCTTCGGCCCCGAGCAGGCCGCCCCGGGAACCGCAGCGCGCGCCCGCTGCCATGACGCCGACGCCGTCGACCCCACAAGGCGGCCCCGATGCCGGACAATGGCGCCCCCCTGCCGGAAACCCGGCCCAGGGCGACCCACCAAGGACTCCATCACCATGATCCGCAGCATGACCGCCTTCGCCGCCGGCGAACGCAACACGCCCTGGGGCACGCTCGGCTGCGAACTGCGCGCCGTGAACCATCGTTTCCTCGAACTCGGCGTGCGCCTGCCCGACGACCTGCGCGCGGTGGAGCCGGCGATGCGCGAGCGGATCTCAGCGCGGATCTCACGCGGCAAGCTCGATCTCAGCCTGCGCCTGCGCACCGGCGACAGCGAACACGCCCTGCGGCTGAATCCCGCGCGCGTGGCGCATCTGGCGGCAATGGGACGCAATCTGCAGGAACACTTCCCCATGCTGCGCGTCGAACTGGTCGATCTGCTGCAATTCCCGGGCGTGCTGCAGTCCAACGCCGCCGACCCGGCCGCGCTGCACGCCGAGGCGCTGTCGCTGCTGGACGAGGTGCTGGGCCAGTTTATCGACGCCCGCGCCCGCGAAGGCGCGAATCTCGCCGCGAACATCCTCGAACGCGTGGACGCCATCGCCCGGCACGCCGCCGATGCGCGCACGCTGATGCCAGCGATCCGCGCCGGGCAGAAGCAGAAACTCGTCAATCGCCTCGCCGACCTGCCGCAGCCGCTGGATCCGGGCCGTTTCGAGCAGGAACTGGTGATGGCGCTGCAGAAACTCGACGTGGACGAAGAGCTGGACCGTCTCGATAGCCATCTCCTCGAACTGCGCCGGGTGCTGGTCCAGAAGGAAGCCGTGGGCCGGCGCATGGACTTCCTGCTGCAGGAGTTCAACCGCGAAGCCAACACCTTCGGATCGAAATCCGTGGACGCCCGCACCTCGGCGCTGGCGGTGGAGCTGAAAGTGTTGATCGACCAGATCCGCGAGCAGTCGCAGAACATCGAATGACCGCTGCGTCGGACCCCGGCCTGGTCGTGCTGTACCGCTGGCGGCTCGCGGTCGGCCGCGAGGCCGAATTCGCGGACGCATGGCGCGATGCCACCGAGGCACTGCTCGCACGCGGCTCGCTGGGCTCGCGCCTGCACCGCGGCGATGACGGACTGTGGTACGGCTACGCACAGTGGCCGGACGCCGAAACCCGGCGCTCCGCATGCTCCGAGGCAACATTCTCCGAGCCAGCATTCGCCGAGGCCGCTTCCGACCTGTCGCCCTCGGCGCGGATGCGCGCGTGCGTCGTCGAATCTTTCCCGGAAACCCTGCTATCGCCGGTCGCGGACCTACTGCGGCTGGCGCACAATGCCGCCTCCTGACAGGCGCGGAGTCCGAATGCGCGGAACCCTCTTCATCGTCGCCGCGCCCTCGGGCGCAGGCAAATCCAGCATCGTCAACGCCTGCCTGGCGCGCGATCCGAACATCGCGCTGTCGATCTCGTTCACCTCGCGCGCGCCGCGCCCGGGCGAACGCCACGCCCAGCACTACCACTTCGTCGGCGCCGAGGAATTCCAGCGGATGATCGATGCCGGCGATTTCTTCGAGCATGCGCTGGTGCACGGCGACCTCAAGGGCACCGCGCGGCAGTCGGTGGAACCGCAGCTCGCGGCCGGTCGCGACGTGCTGCTGGAGATCGACTGGCAGGGCGCGCGCCAGGTGCGCGGGAAAGTGCCGGATGCCGTGGGCATCTTCATCCTCCCGCCGTCGCGCGAAGCGCTGGAAGAGCGCATGCGCAAGCGCGGCCAGGACAGCGACGACACCATCGCCCGGCGCCTCGCCGCCGCGCACGAGGAAATGTCGCACTACCACGAGTTCGACTATGTGATCGTCAACGAAACCTTCGACACCGCGGTGGCGGAAATGTGTTCGATCTTCACCGCCAGCCGGCTGCGGCGCGACGCGCAGGCGCAGCGGCATGCGGAGATGATCGAAGGCCTGCTGCGTTGAAATTCCCGCGAAGTTGAAACAGGACAGGCCGTCTTTCGACGGCCTGCTGCAAGCTTTCCGCTGGCGGCTGCGGCCTGCGCCGCGCCGATGGCGCCGTCCATGGCCCATTGTCCAATCCAGCGCTTATCGCGCGCTCACCGCCAGCTTGTTCGGCTCCGGCTGCTCCGTCTGCTGCGCCGTCGGTGTCTGCGATTGCTGCGCCGCGGGCTTCTGCGCTTCGGTCAACGCCGTGCTCTGCTGCACCGTCTGACTCGTCGCTTGGTTGTAATCGATGTAGGAGTTTTTCGCCGCAGGACTCGTCGGGTCCCCCTGCACCGCCACCAGGTACGTCTGCCCGTTCGGCGCGTTCGTCTTGCTGACGTGGTCGATCTCC
>JAYUUH010000501.1:0-2886 GCA_043754745.1 Lysobacter sp. | reverse complement strand
CTGCTTTCCCAACCGCCGACCTTGTTCTTCCGGCTTTCGGCCAACAGTTCGAGTGCCTTGGCGCCGTTGATACCATCCTTCTCGATGCGCGCCGCGGGCGAGAAGATCTCGCGGATCTTGAATCCGCCGACGCTCTGGGTGGTGCCGCTGACGAATACCAGCTGGCTGCGCTTTTCCTTCGAATAGTTGTAGGTGACCTTGAAATCGCCGTCGCCGTCGACTTCGTATTTGACGCCCCGGGCATCGAGTCGGGTCTTGACTGCGGCATCTTCGGCATGCGCGGCCGGAGCGAGGAAACTGCCGAACAGCAGCGAAGCGATGAGCACAGCACGGACGGACGACGACATGGGCGACTCCCCTGATCGAGCGATCGGAATGACCGCTGTAGTAGCGCATTGTGTTCCGGCGGGCCGACCGTCGTCCATGGCCTGCGGCTCCGTCCTGCATCGCGGGCAGCGGCATCGTATCTGTCGGATGGGCGCCCGCAGATGCGGGGCCGCATGCGCCGATTACGGCGACACATCGTTGCGGACGCCCCCGTGACGGACACCCCCGTTATAATCGCCGGATGGCCAACCAGCACGACCACGAACACGAGCGGGACCACGGCGTCGCCGTCGAAACCAGCAAGCCCGAGCTTGCGAGGCCGCCGCTGTATTCGGTCATGGTATTGAACGACGATTACACCCCGATGGACTTCGTCGTCGAAGTGCTGATGCGCTTCTTCAGCATGAACCTCGAGAAGGCGACGCAGGTCATGTTGCATGTCCATACCCGGGGACGCGGTGTTTGCGGCGTGTTCACCCGCGAGATCGCCGAATCCAAGGTTGCCCAAGTGAACGAATATGCGCGCATGCATCAGCATCCACTGCTGTGCACCATGGAAAAAGCCTGAGAGTGCCCCCAGCTCATCCCGACGGAATAGCGCGGAACTTGCGTTATTGAACCTGCATCTGAATCTTCTGCTTGCATCCGACCGTATATAGAGTGCATCGTCATGCGGCATGGATCGCTTGGACGATGTGCTCGACGCAAGGCAGCTATCGTTCGTTTACGACGCAGTGTTCCAGATCTTCGGTATTCCGCTTCGGAATGGCGCACCCATTCTGAAACCTCTGGGGCTTGATGTGACCCAACCGGGCACAGATGGACCCGACCGGCAGAACTTCTCGGAGGATGTGCGACCATGTTCAGCAAAGACCTCGAATACGCCATCGGACAGTGCTACAAGCATGCCCGCGAGGCGCGACACGAGTACATGACCGTCGAGCACCTGCTCCTGGCGCTGCTCGACAACCCTTCCGCCGAAACCGTGCTCAAAGCCTGCAATGCGGATTTCCTGCGCCTGCGCAGCGATCTCGAACACGCCATCGCCACGTCGGTCGCCACCCTGGCCGAAGACGATGCCCGCGACACCCAGGCCACGCTGGGTTTCCAGCGGGTGCTGCAGCGGGCGGTCTACCACGTGCAGTCCTCCGGCAAGAACGAGGTCACCGGCGCCAACGTGCTGGTCGCGATTTTCGGCGAGAAGGATTCGTACGCCGTCTACTATCTCAACCAGCAGGGCATCACCCGGCTGGATGTCGTCAACTATCTCTCCCATGGCATCGCCAAGACCGGCGACGGCGCCGAACCCCAGAGCCAGGATCCGAGCGAACAGAGCGGTGAAGGCGAGGCGGGCGAGGGCAAGAACGACCCGCTGGCCGAGTTCGCGGTCAATCTCAACGCATTGGCCCGCGAAGGCAAGATCGATCCGCTGGTCGGCCGCGCCGAAGAAGTCGAGCGCACCATCCAGGTGCTGTGCCGCCGACGCAAGAACAACCCGCTCTACGTCGGTGAAGCGGGCGTCGGCAAGACCGCGCTGGCCGAAGGCCTGGCGCGGCGGATCGTCGATGGCGAAGTGCCGGACGTGTTGTCCGATTCCACCATCTTTTCGCTGGACCTCGGCGCGCTCGTCGCCGGGACCAAATACCGCGGCGATTTCGAGAAGCGTCTGAAGTCCGTGCTCGCCGCGCTGAAGAAGATCCCGCAGGCGGTGCTATTCATCGACGAGATCCACACCATCATCGGCGCCGGTTCCGCCAGCGG
Organism: Lysobacter sp.; assembly: GCA_043754745.1. Lineage (GTDB taxonomy): Bacteria > Pseudomonadota > Gammaproteobacteria > Xanthomonadales > Xanthomonadaceae > Lysobacter_I. Next base: position 798 of record JAYUUH010000501.1, on the reverse strand, counting down.
CGGCACCATGGACGCCAGCAACCTGATCAAACCTGCATTGGCTTCGGGCGAAATGCGCTGCATCGGCTCGACCACGTTCCAGGAATATCGCGGCATCTTCGAGAAGGATCGCGCGCTGGCCCGCCGCTTCCAGAAGATCGACGTGGTCGAACCGACCATCGGCGAGGCGGTGGAGATCCTGCGCGGCCTGCGCCCGAAATACGAAGCCCACCACCATGTTACCTACGCCGACGATGCCATCCAGGCGGCAGTGGATCTGTCGGTGAAGCACATCAACGACCGTCTGCTGCCGGACAAGGCGATCGACGTCATCGACGAGGCCGGCGCGCGGCAGCAGCTGTTGGCACCCGAGCTGCGCAAGAGCCGCATCGATGTCGAGGAAGTCGAGATCATCGTTGCCAAGATGGCGCGGATCCCGGCCAAGCAGGTCAGCGCTTCCGACAAGGACGTGCTGCAGCACCTCGAGCGCAATCTCAAGATGGTGATATTCGGCCAGGATCCGGCCATCCAAACCCTGACCTCCTCAATCAAGCTCGCACGCTCTGGCTTGGCCAATCCCGACAAGCCGATCGGCAGCTTTCTGTTCGCCGGTCCTACCGGTGTGGGCAAGACCGAAGTTACCCGCCAGCTCGCGCTGCAGCTCGGCATTGAGCTGGTGCGCTTCGACATGAGCGAATACATGGAGCCGCATTCGGTGAGCCGCCTCATCGGCGCGCCTCCTGGTTACGTCGGTTTCGATCAGGGCGGACTGCTGACCGAAAAGGTCGTGAAGACCCCGCACTGCGTGCTGTTGCTGGA
>JAYUUH010000500.1:0-2908 GCA_043754745.1 Lysobacter sp. | reverse complement strand
CCGAAGCTGGCCGAGCCGGCCGCGGTGAGGCGGTCGAGGTTGTCGTAGGTCAGCCAGCGGCTGTAGTTGTCGCCGCGCCCCAGGTCCCAGATGTTGGTGATGTTGGCGTTGGCGTCGTAGTTGTAGGTGAAGTCGTTCACGCCGCCGCTGCTGGTCACACGCAATGGCAACTGCCGCGCGTTCTGGGTCATCGTATGCACGATGCCGTTGCCGTAGGTGAACTGCTTCAGCGCGCCGTTCGGGAAATATTCCGCGCCGGATGCATAGTAGATTGAACTCTGGTTGGCATTGCGCGCCTGCGTCGACTGTCCCAGGGCATTCGGGGCAAAGTCCAGCTTCAGACCGGTCGGATACGACTGCCATCGCACATGGCCAATGGTGTCGTATTCGTAGCCAATCCCCCATGTGTACACCGATGGCTGGCTCAGTGATTCGCCTGTCAGCAAACGACGCTTGTTGTAGGTATAGGCAGTGACGACCGGCGCGGTATTGCCGCTATCGTTGTAGGCAGTGACGCTGGCAGGCAGGTTGTCTTTCTCGTACGTCCAAACCTGATTGCCCTTGCCGTCGGGGAACGTCAGATGGGTAAGACGGTTGCGGGCATCGTAGGTACGGTTGACGACCCGGCCCGAAGCATTGGCAGCAGTGTAGTTGCAGTCTGTGGTCGATCCGTAAGCGGCCCTGTCCAGTCCAGCCGCCGACCACACCGGATTGCCTGCACCGTCGTAACCGATCACCGCCGCCCCAGTCTCCGGTTCGATGGTCTTGCACAATTGCGCGTTGCCGTCGTACACATATTGCCGGCTTGCCTGCACGCTGTTGTCGGCGCTGCGCTGCTTGAGCTGCAGCGGCCAGCCGAACTGCGGGTGGCGGGAGATCTCAATGACCTTGCCTTCGGGCTGGTTGCTCCACAGTGGCAGGTCGTAACCGGGTTGATCCCAGGTCATGAAGCCGGTCGTGGTCTGGAGATTGCGCGGATCGGTCACACGGACCTGCAATCCGGCTAGATACTCGGTCGTGGTCGCCAGAATGCCATGCTCGCTGTCCTGCTCGGTGCGTAAGATGCGATCCAGCGCATCGTAATACGTGCGCGTCCCAACAGCGGGCGGAAACACATCGGAAGCCGGGTACGACTGGAAATTCTGGCGGCCGCTTGCGTCGTATCCGAACCGGGTCGACCGCAATGTCGGATTGACATTGGTCGTGTCGTACTCATGCACCAAGATCGGGCGCCACATCGCATCGTAGTAGGTGAACTTGGCGTAATTGCCTTGGCCCTCGTAATGGCGCCACTGGCCCACCGAAGTGCCGGGCGGTAGCCAGTCACTGGCGGTGAGCGCACGGAATTCGAAGCCTTTCGGCGACCAGACGACAGCGTCCCCCGTTGGATAAACGATGCCTGCCAACCGACCCATTGAGTCGTAAGCATAACCAGTGGTGAAAGCATTCTCATCGGTGGCCGATGTAATCCAGCCGTTGTCGTTGACGACTGCGGATTGAGTTGCGCCTGCCGGCGCTTCGGCCGTGGCCGGAAAATGTATCTGCTGTGGAATTCCGCGCTTCCAGTTCAAAATCGTCGTCGTGTGATCGCGTCCATCCGTGATGGTAGCCAATGTACCGTCGGTGTTGTATGTCAATGATTGTTGCAATTTACCGAACTTGTAGATTTTCCACGGCAAACTCTGAGAATTGAATTCCGTCTCCGACACAACAATTGATCCCAGCTGATTGAGGTCTGCATTGACGTTATTGTCGGGAGTATATTGACGCTTGATCTGACCGAGAACCCAATGATTCAAATCGTCATGGTATTCAACCACGTCCACGCGAGAGAACCCAAGCGAACTCATGCTTGTGGAAACACCGGGCCTTCCGAATGAATCAAATACACTCGCCTGCCTATTGAACGTCGTACCCTCTCTAGTTCTTGATGAGACGCTCAAAGGTCTAATCTTACTTGCAAATGGGTTATTTCCCTTGTGTGGGTCAATGCCGTAGCTTTCCGCAAAATATTGCCCTGAAGAAGAGCTCACATAAGTATTATTATTTTCTTCAACAACTAGACCACCAGACTCTGTTTTAACGCTCAGCAATTGACCGGAGTTGGTCTCATAATCATTACCAAAGATATATCTTGTCAGCACATTATCAGGCGCAGTTACGCGGGTTTCGGAAGTGGTTGCACATACTGCGCTCGAACATTGAGACGCCCAACTCCATGTTGGAGCATAAGTGTACGACCAAGTTGCAGTGGGTACTCCTGGGCCACTGACAGTCTTCTCGTACAACGAAGAGACCTTGAATGCTGCTATTGCCCCGTAGATAGTTGGCGATGAAGTAGCATTCCGTGCAGCGCAGCTTCCAGACGTTCTATTGGTCCCATGCACGATATTTCTGAATTTAAACACGCCCGTCGCACCGGATGGATGCGTAATGGATACCGTAGCTATACGGTTTGGATTAGGCGCAACGCTTGAAGCCATTCCCTGAATATTGAGGACACATCCACGCCATAGGTCTTTGGACTCTTGGGTGTAGAGATTCATTCCGCCAAAAGCAGAAATGGAATATATCCACTTAGTCTGATCAGGCAGAACAACACTATCCAAAACTGCAAGATTTGGATATGAGGAATATGGCCTGGAATACTGATAAGTCCATATACGTGAACCTGCGGTGGCTGTACTGATCTGTCCATGCTCATAGCTAAGCGTTATGGCAGAACCCTCGTTCGAGCGAATTGCAAGCAGTCTCTGTGGGTTGGAAGAATCGTACTCATAGGTTATCCAGTTCCCATGCCGATCCTCAACGCGAGTTGCATACAGGGCATATTCTGCCCTTGGAACGAGAACCGTTGGAGAAGTATAGCCGCCGATCATCCCAATGCGACCGTCTTGGAAGTCGTAAC
>JAYUUH010000499.1:0-2916 GCA_043754745.1 Lysobacter sp. | reverse complement strand
CGACTCGCGTCGCTCCCACAACACTAGACGACGCAATGGCTTCTGTGGGAGCAACGCGAGTCGCGACAGACATCAGGAAGCGGACGAGCCGCCAGATCGGGACGAAAGCTGCGTTCGTCCGCTACGTTGGGCCGCTGTCTCCGCCTCGCGTCGCGCTGAGCGGCTTGCGGGAGCGACGCGAGCCGCGATGAAGGATGCAGGAGGGGCTTCAGCCCCGACAGCAGCGAAATGATCGGGCCTGAAGGCCCTCCTACGGGCCGCCCGCGGATTCCCGACCCAGCAGTTGCTGTTTCAATGCCAGACCCCAGCGATACCCGCCGAGCGAACCGTCGCCGCGGATCACGCGATGGCAAGGGACGACGATGGCGACGCGGTTGTGCGCGCAGGCGCTGGCGACGGCGCGCGCGGCCTTCGGCGCATCGAGCGCCGCCGCGAGTTCGGCGTAGCTGCGGGTTTCGCCGCGCGGAATCTTCATCAGCGCATCCCAGACGCGCTTCTGGAACGCTGTGCCGATCAGATCGACCGGGATCCGCGCCGGCGCCGCGCCCTTGCCGGCCAGCGCATCGGCCACCGCGCGCACCCGCGGCGCGAGGAACTCATCGCGGCCGGCATCGACCTGCTGCAGCCGCGCGCGCGGGAATTCGGCGTGCAGTTTTCGCTCCAGCGAATCTACGTCTTCGCCCAACTCGACCATGCAAATGCCGCGCGCGGTGGCGGCAACGATCGCCTGCCCCAGCACGGTGTCGACGATGCTCCAGCGGATGTCCTCGCCGTCGCCGCCGGCGCGATAACGCGCCGGGGTCATGCCGAGTTTCGCGGCGCCGGTCTCGTACACCCGCGACGGCGAGCCGTAACCGGCGTCGTACAGCGACGCGCTGACATCGCGACCGTCCTTGAGCGCGGAGCGGAACGCGCCGAGCTTGCGCTGGGCGAGGTATTCGGCCGGGCTGAGTCCAAAACGCGCGCGGAAGCGACGCTGCAGATGCGAGGCGCTGAGGCCGACGGCATCCGCCAGTTCCGTCAGCGTCGGTTCGCCGGCATCCAGCAGTTCGCGGGCGCGCTCCAGCGGCGATGCGCCTGACCGCGACGGGCGTGCAAGCTCCGGCGAGTTGTCGATGGAGGATTTGTTCATGCCTGACACGGTAACGGGCGCACGAAGCGCCCGCTATCCGATTCTTGCGCGATGCTTCCCAGCAGGATGCTTCGCGCCGATGGCCGAGGAAACCTACTCGGTCCAGCGCCCCGATACCTTCGACTCCGGCAGCACCTGCGCCGACAGTGGCTGGTCGCGGCCCAGGACCTGCACCGCATCGGCCAGGATCGCGGCCGACTCGCGCAGCAGCGGGTCCGGACGCTTTTCGGCGGCCTTCTCGCGGGCGGCGTCCTTGGCGATGTCGCGTTCGCCGGCGGTCAGGCCGTCGTCGGTGTCTTCGCTCAGCGGATCGAGATCCAGGCCGATGGCCTTGCGGGCTTCCTGGCGCTGTTTGCGCTTGGCGGCGTCGCGGTCGCGCTCGGCGCGGCGCGAAGCCTCGTTCAACGAGATCGATTTCTTCGCCACTTCCTCGCGGAACTGGGCGATGTCCTCGGACCACCACTGGAATTCCTTGTCCTGCGCGACGCGCGCGGTGTGCAGGGTTTCCAGCTGCGGCAGCAGCGGGCCGAAATCGCCGTAGCGGGTATGCGGCACGGCCGCGATGCGGGTCCACGGCAGCGCGTTCTTGTAGGTGCTTTCGCCGAATTCGGTGGCGTCCACGGTGACCGGGAACTTGATGTCCGGCACCACGCCCCTGTTCTGGGTGCTGCTGCCGCCCGGCAGGAAGAACTGGGCGATGGTCAGCTTCACCTGGCCGAAACGCTTGCCGTCGTTCATCGGCCAGCGGTCCAGATCGACGAGGTTCTGCACGGTGCCCTTGCCGAAGCTGGTTTCGCCGATGATCAGGCCGCGACCGTAGTCCTGGATCGCGCCGGCGAAGATTTCCGACGCCGACGCCGAGCCGCGGTTGATTAGCACCGCCAGCGGGCCGTCCCAGGCCACGCCCGCGGTGGAATCGCTGTCCACCTGCACGCGACCGCCCGATTCGCGCACCTGCACCACCGGGCCCTTGTCGATGAACAGACCGGTCAGCTCCACCGCCTCGGCCAGCGAACCGCCGCCGTTGTTGCGCAGATCGATGACCACGCCGTCGAGTTTCTGGGTGCGGAAGTCGCGGAGCAGACGATCCACATCGCGCGATGCGGACGCGTAATCGTTGCTGTTGGTGCGACGGCCTTCCCAATCCTGATAGAACGCGGGCAGCTTGATCACGCCGATGCGGCGTGCGGGTTCGGCGCCGGCGGCGGGCACGTTCAGCACCTCGCCCTTGGCGGCCTGCTCTTCGAGCCGGATCTTGGCGCGATTGAGCACGATCCGGGTCGGCTTGCTGTCCAGCACCGCTTCGGCCGGCACGATGTCCATACGCACTTGCGTGCCCTTCGCGCCCTTGATCTTTTCGACCACGTCGTCGATGCGCCAGCCGACCACGTCTTCCATCGGCCCGCTCGCGCCCTGGCCGACACCGACGATGCGGTCGCCGGCCTTCAACTTGCCGCTGAGCATCGCCGGGCCGCCCGCGATCAGCTCGCGGATCACCACCACGTCTTCCTGTTTCTGCAGCTGCGCGCCAATGCCTTCTAGCGACAGGCTCATGCTCTGCTCGAAGCGGTCGGCCGCGCGCGGGTCGAAGTAATCGGTATGCGGATCGATCGACGTGGCATAGGCGTTGAGGAAGGTCTGGAACGCGTCGATGCCGTTGAGTTCGGCCACGCCCTTCGCCATGTTGGCGTAGCGCTTGTCGAGGGTCTTGCGGATGTCTTCGGGCTGCTTGCCGGCCAGCTTCAGGCGCAGCCAGTCGTTGCGGACCGACTGTACCCACAGCC